>JASLCD010000271.1 GCA_030146295.1 Chryseobacterium sp. | reverse complement strand
TAGTGCTGTTGCACGGGTTAATGGGTGGTTTGAGTAATTTCGATAAAATGGTAGATTTTTTTTCGGAGAGAGGCTTCAAAGTATATGTTCCTCAGTTGCCGATCTATGATCTGCCGGTACTCAATACGAATCTTACCACGATTGCAAAATATATTATCAAGTTTATAGAAAGTCATATTTCAGGTCCGGTTACTATTATGGGAAACTCCATGGGAGGACATGTAGGGCTTATCTTGACTTTAGCAAGACCAGATTTGGTAAAAAATCTTGTGCTTACAGGAAGTTCCGGATTATATGAAAGAACTTTTGGGGACAGTTTTCCAAGGAAAAATGACAGATCTTATATCAGAAAGAAAACGGAAGAGGTTTTCTATGATCCAAAGATTGCAACAGAAGATCTTGTAGATGAAGTTTTCGGGGTGGTAAATGACAGAATGAAAGGAATAAAAACAGTAATGCTGGCAAGAAGTGCTATCAAACACAATATGTTGAATGATCTTCCGAAGATTTTGACACCTACGTGCCTGATCTGGGGAAAGCAGGATAATGTAACTCCTCCGGAAGTGGCAGAGGACATGCACAAATTTATTCCTAATTCGGATTTATTCTGGATAGACCATTGCGGACATGCAGCTATGATGGAAAAGCCAGATGAATTCAATGAAATCCTGTACAACTGGATAAAAGATAAAGTTTAATAAATAACATTATAAAATGACCATTAAGAGCTTTTCTTAATGGTTTATTTTTCTAAAATACATTCAAAAATGATTATCAAGACAGCAGAGTTTGTAAAGAGCAGCGGAAAATGGCAGGAATGCCCTGAACCCAATATGCCTGAATATGCTTTTATAGGGAGGTCAAACGTAGGAAAGTCATCACTGATCAATGCCATGATGAATCATAAGGATTTGGCTAAAACATCGGGAACTCCGGGAAAAACTCAGCTGATCAATCATTTTTTGGTGAATGAAAACTGGTATCTTACCGATTTACCGGGCTATGGTTATGCAAAGGTTTCAAAAGTTCAGCGAAAGGATTTTGAAAAGCTGATCACAAACTATATTCTGAACAGAAGAAATTTGGTAAATCTTTTTGTATTGGTAGATTCAAGACACAATCCGCAGAAAATTGACCTGGAATTTATCCAATGGTGCGGAGAAAGCGGAATACCTTTTTCCATTGTATTTACAAAGGCTGATAAACTAAAGCCGAATGTAGCTCTTAAAAATGTTGAAGATTATAAAACAGAACTTCATAAAACCTGGGAAGATCTTCCCGAATTATATCTTACCTCAGCAGAAAAGAAAGAAGGTGGGGACAAGATTCTTGATTTTATCCAAAAGACCAATGAATTCTTAACCAATAATAATATAAGCTTCGATGAGTAATATTGTCTGGAAAATTAAGACGTTTGATGAATTTACCGTTCCGGAATTGTATTCGGTGCTAAAGGCACGGATAGACGTTTTTGTTATTGAACAGAACTGTCCTTATCCTGATCTGGATAACTATGATCAGAAAGCGGTTCATATCTGGGCTGAAGAAGATGGGCAGGTGCTGGCCTACTGCAGGGTTTTTGATCGGGGAATAAAATATGATGAAACTTCTTTTGGAAGAGTTCTGACAACGGAACAGGCCAGAGGCAAAAGCCTTGGGAAACAGCTGATACAATATGCCGTAGAAACAATTGAAAACCGTTTTCACACTTCTGAAATTAAAATATCTGCGCAGGATTATCTCTTAAGATTTTACAGCGGATTCGGATTTGTAGATACGGGAAATAAATATCTGGAAGATGATATTCCGCATACGGAAATGATAAGAAAGTAAAAAGGTATCTCAGATGAGATACCTTTTTTCGAACTGTTGTATAAAATTATATTGGGTGTTATTAGTTTTTTTTCATCATTTCTTTCTCCAAAAGTAGGATAATTAAGAAAACTGACCTTACGGAAAACCGTAATGGGTTAAATAATTCCCAAATCTTTACAAAATGCTACAAGCTGCTCATTGCTTGTTATCTGAAGATCTTCCTTCATGCTGTTCAGTTTTTTCTCTACACTGCTTAGACTATTGGGTTTGAGATCATTGTTCTGAAGATAAACAGGAATGTTTTTCTGTAAAACTCCCTGAGATAAAAGAGATACTAAAGTAATGTCATACGTAGAAAATTCGTAATTGTTGAGCTTCTTCACTTCCTGTTTAAGATCAAGAGAAAGATAATTTTCATTCACATAGGTTGAAGCAATCGCTTTTTTCAGTTCTTTTGAATCATTTCGGGCTTTACGGACAAAACCATTGATTCCGTATTCGTTGAAAAGACTATCGATAACTCCGGACCTGTGTTCTGCTGAAAAAACAATAACTTTTAAAGAAGGCTGCAGCTTCTTAATGGTTTTTATCAGCTCTTTTCCATCTTTAAGATTTTGTATGTTGTGGTCTTCTTCAAAAGAAAGATCTGTAATTAACAAATCATAAAGATCATTTTCACGAATGGATTTTTGAATTTTAGCCAATGCATCATCACAATAATAAACATAATCTGTGGTGGAAATAGTAAGGTCTTCTAATGTTTTCTGTACAGAAATACTGCTGCTTTCGTGATCTTCAGCTATTAAAATTTTTTTGAACATTCTTTTTCTTTTTTAAGAAGCAGGAAATGAAATATAAATTTTCAACCCTTTTTCGGTTTCAGTGTCAAAAATAATTTCTCCATGGATAGCTTCAATACGGGAATCCGTATTTGTCAAACCATTTTTGTAAGTAATTCCTTCTGAAATGCCGATGCCATTGTCTGTATACTGAATTTGTATATTATTATTTTTTCTTTCAAATTTAAAAGCAACATGAGTGGCGTGGCTGTGTTTTTTCATATTTACCAAAAGTTCCCGCATAACCTGATAGATTTCTTCGCGGGTAAATTCTTTCAGTGTTTTCCATATATTTTCATCATTTCCGGCCAGGTAAGTCTTTACATTTTCATTATTAAAAGACGCAATCAGAGTCGATATTCTCTTACTGAACTCTGGTTTATCTTCGGAGACTGCTTTTTCGTAGGAAATATCTCTGGATTTTTCGTAGACAAACTCTAATTCATCAAGCGCTTTCTCTTTATCAAAATTTTCTTGATTTTCTATTTTGGTCATTACCTGATAAATACCGTTGGCAACTACATCGTGAATTTTCTTAGATACTTTCAGCTGTTGTTCCTTCAATTTATTGTCTGACTCTAAAAGAAGTGTCTGCTTACGCCTCTTATACCAAAAAATAGCGCTCACTATAAGGACAAGGGTTCCAAAGCTTATACTTATAATTAAAATATTTTTTTTAGTGATCTGATATTCCTTCTGAGCGATTCCCTTTTGGAGTAAAAGATTTTCAGCTTTCTTTTTTTCTACATCAAATTCTATCAGAGCAAATCTGTTTTTTGCTTTATCTCTTGATAATTGAATGCTGTCATTAAGGTGTTGATATTCTGTAAAGTAACTTTGTAAGTGGATTCCTTTGTCATTTTTTACCAGAAATTCAAGAGCTTCTAATCTGTCATTAGGATTTTTGATAGCCTTTGCCAAATGATATTTTTCATTGATATGATACAAAGCTTTGGGCTTATCTAAAGGTAGATAATATTCGGCAAGATGAGAATGACTGGATATCAGCCCCGATTTATCATTGATTTTTTTTCTTAAAACAACAGCGGCTAACAAACCTTCTTCTGCCTTATAATTATTATTTTCAAGCCAGCTGATGTAATTGTAATTATCTAAAATTCTTGCATAATCACTCTCATGTTTTAGTAGTTCTTTATCCTTAAGTAGAGATTGGTAAATACGAATTCCTTGTGAATAACTTTTCTGTTTTCCATAAGTGTCTGCAATATTATTTTTAATCCTTATTCTTTGATAATTATCTGAACTAGCCTGCAATGCCTTATGATACCAGGTGAGAGCTTCTGCATAATGTTTAATGTTTTTTTCAGATATCGCAAGGTTGTTGTAAATGGAAGGCAGGTAAGCAGAATCTTCAGGTAGTTTTAAAAAAGACAATGCATCAATAGCTCTTTCATTACTGCTAAGATAATCTCCGATATCATTCAGGATAATGGCTTTGGTAATTAAGCAGGATGCTATGCTGGCTGAGTCATTCTTTAGCTTATAGATGCTTTCAGCTTTTGAAAGGAGTGTAAATGCCTTTTCATTATCATTATTATACAAAGCAGTTGCTTCATCGTACATTTTGTCCGCTTCAGCTGAAGGGGGCTTCACAGGATGAGTCCTGTTTTCAGAAAAATTGCAGCCAATGAATAAAAGAAAGACTCCTAGAAATTTTAACCCGGAATGCATGATAATAATTGATAGCAACTAAAGGTATTAAAAAAAGGACAATTTTCATTGTCCTTTTGTTTAATTATTTTTTTGGTGGTAAAATCTGCCCTGTTTCTCCACTGGTATCACTGCCACTTTCCATAGAAAGGTTCATTGTTGTAGATTGGTAATTGTTGTTATCTGTTGTTGATATATTGGCATTATTATCTGAACATGCTAAACCTAATAGCATTAATATAATTTGGATCATTTCCTTTAAAATTTTCGAAGTTGAAGCCGTATTTCTTCCTCTCACGAAGTTTTTATCGCGAGCTGTACACTGTTAAAATTTCGAAGCGCTTCTTAATTTTTTAGGGAAGTGAACCTTCAAAAACGGAGGCGAAACTTCTGCTTCCCAATCCGGAGTTTAATCTCTGTTTTCTCTGGTTTTTTTGAAATCAATTATTTAAAACGTTTTATTTTTTGTTGATTTCTAAGGCAAATTTGCAGCAAAACAGAGGAGATGTGGTAGACAAAATATAGACATCAATAGACAGTAAGCCAATGGAGAATTATTACGGAAATCCGTAATGCGGTATGATTGAAAATCATCTACTTTGTAATGCCCGAAAACACTGTTTATGTCCAAGAAGAAATTACTGATTAATGAAGTATTTGAGCAGGCAAGAAGAGAATCAGAAAAAACCACAAAAAGTGGCTTAGCTTGTTATCTGCATCTTTGTTTTATTGATAATCTGAAATTCTATGATATTTCAGAGAAAACATTTATACGATATTATGAAGACTTTGTTGAAGGCAACAGCAGCAGGAATATTGAGCCGGAGAGATTGAATAAAATGAGCCAGTATATTGGCTATAAGGATTTCACCGATTTTTCAAGGACCTTTATCAGGAATGATGAAAAAAAAAATCTGACTACGGTAAAAATCAGTGTGGATCAGGATGAAGAAATTATATCTGAAAGGCTTTCCAAAATAAATATTAATATCATCAATGAACAGCATTTTAAAATGCCGGAATTCGTCAGACAAAATAGTTTTGGTCTTGTGGGGATGTTTATGCTTGGAAGTTTTTTGATTGGTAATTATTATTGTTCATCAGGAAATATAAACAGGAATGAACCGTTAAGTTTTTTCAAAGTGGCAGCGTATGAAAAAAGCTGTATGTACTGGAATGAAAATGAATATAAGCCTGCCGATTGCAAGGACGGAAATCCTTTGCTGACTCTAGTTCCAAAAGATACTGTTCAAATTAAATATTTTAAACGTATTACCAGAAAAGACACTCTTACAGTAGAAAATGCACTGGGAAGAACCTGGTATTCCAAGGTCAATGGAAATGTTGAGTTTTTTACAATGGATGGAATTGATCCGGAGAATAAAAGGGAACTCAAAAGATCAACAGCCTATATTATCAGAAAATATTCCGGGAAAAAATCTGAGATAATGCCGGGAGAATAATCTTCCTTCACAATTATTTAAAATTCAATTAAAACAATTCCCTGTTCATTCCCTTAATTTCGTCTTATTTTAAGATGAACAAAGGAGTATTTACTGTTTTATTTTTTGTATTTACCTTTTTTAAGGCACAGAAACCTGTACAGATCGCTTTTCTTTCTGATGTGCATTTCCAGGATTTGTACGGAAGTTTCTCGGACAATGATTTTAAAGGAATTATAAATCCTAAAACGGGCAAACCCACGATCCTGAGGACGATGGATTCTCAACTGCATTCCACAAGAGTTTTTAATGAGAACTATTTTGCCTTTCTTAAAGCTCTGGATGATCTTGTGGCCAAAGGAATTAAAATTGTAGCGATGCCCGGAGATTTTTCGGATGACGGACAGGCTTATAACCTTCGTGGGCTTCACAGGATTTTAGATCAATACCATCAGAAATATGGGATTAATTTTTATCTGACAACAGGAAACCATGATCCGGTAGGACCATTCAGAAATGATGGTGGAAAAGATGATTTTCTCGGACAAAATGGGAGTCCGTTAGGAATTTATAGTAAAGAAAATATCGGAAAATCAACGGATAAGCTCATCACAAAAGATATTGCAGAATCCGGATACCTGGAAATTTTGAATGAATTAAAAGATTTTGGTTTTTATCCTAAAAAAGAAGACTTGTTCTGGAGTACACCTTTTGATCATAATTCATTTAAAAATTACGTTTACGAAAAAGCTTTACAATCGGCAGACTATTCCAAAAGAATGTACGAGGTTGAAAAAGGTTTTTCCGTACCAGATTTGAGCTATGTTGTTGAACCTCTAAAAGATGTCTGGATGATTGCCATTGACGGAAACACCTATATTCCGAAAAGCCTGAACGAAAGTCCCCGAAATACATCCAATTATAAAGGAGCAGGCATTGGATATAATAATGTCCTGACCCACAAAAAGCATCTGATACAATGGGTAAAGAAGCTTGCAGATGAAGCTGCAAAACACCACAAAACTCTGATTGCATTCACCCACTATCCGATGATTGACTTCAATGACGGAGCAACCAATGAAATTAAAAGCTTGCTGGGGGATAAGAAGTGGCAGTTGGAGCGTGTGCCCCAGGAAGAAGTTGCCAAAGTATTTGCAGAAGCAGGATTACAGATTCATTTTGCCGGGCATATGCATAATAATGATACAGGAATCAGGAAAATTGGAGAACGTGTTTTGGTCAATGTTCAGGTTCCTTCATTGGCAGCTTATCTGCCTGCCTATAAAATTCTGACGATTCAGTCTCCTGAAAAAATGGAGGTACAGACTGAAGTTTTAAATAATGTACCCCGTTTTGACGAGCTGTTTCCTCTTTACGAAAAAGAATATGAAGTATTACAGCATGATACAACCAAAATAGGCTGGAATAAAGAGATCTTAAAAACGAAATCCTATCACGATTTTATGCTTTTTCATTTAAAAGAACTGGTTCGCTTGAGAATGATCCCGGATGACTGGCCAAAAGATTTTATTGAAAAATCCAGAAATTTGAACGGTGAAGCGCTCTTGTTACTCGTTCAAAATAGAAATCAGTTAAAGAAAAAAGGAATCAGGTTAGAAGCCTTTAAAAAATGGGCTGTTGATGATTTGTTATTGGATCTTTATAAATTTCAATCGGCAGATGAACTTGCAAAAAAGGATATCCCTAAGGAAAGACTGGAGCAGTACCGGATATTGGAGAATCTGTATCGGGAGAAACATTCAGCGAATCCATTTGTAATGCAGTTAAAATCTGTGTTTAAGATACTTTCACTGCTTTCTGACGGAGATCCGGCAGATCATTTTGAAATAGATTTGAAAAAGCAGGAAATAAGAAAACTGTAAATGAAAAGGGGAGTAAGCTAATATGCGTAATCGTGTTGTGTTTAAAAAAGAAAGGCCGTCGATCTGACGGCCTCCTCAATTATAAATCTAATAGCAAAAACAGGACTATTTTCCTGCTAAAGGATTCTTTCTTTCATAGGTGTTGCTGTCAAAACTCACCTTATAATTGGATTTGAAAAGTTGGCTGGGATAGTAATAATCTGTGGTAATGATCTGTGCACCGCTTTCTTTTGCTTTTTCAAACCTTGAATAGTCTTCCCTTCGCGCTTCCATCGTATCTGCATCAGCTCTGGTACGGATGATGTATCCTTTTTTTACCAGATCTTTTATCACTGCATCATCCTTCTTCGGTTCATTCATAAACAGGACTGCAGACTCAGGAGTTCCGGGAGTAGAATTGGTGAAAATCATTCTGCCTTTTAATGAAGGATGGTCTTTAGCATACAGGTCTCTGTTTTCTCCATTATTATCCAGTACAAAAAGGAATTTTCCCTTTGCGTCTTTCACTTTTGGCCAGTTTTTGTGTAAAACAGCTTCATTCAGTGTCGGATAAGAACCTCTGATATCATCCGGTGTAATGATTTTATCTTTTCCCAGATACCTTTTCAGTTCACTGTCCAGATCATCAAAAAGTTCTGGAGTGTAATGCTCGGGTTCTGTTCCGAACTGATTGGCTTTTCCGTCTTTAGGTTCAAGCGTTATGAAAACGGGGGTGTGATCAGGATGGCTGTCGGACCATTTTTTTAAATCTTTCAGGCAGTCTTCCAGGGTATAATACCAGGTCTGATAATCAATATCAGTAATATGAATCATTTTGTAACCCGGTTTTTTCATTTTACCTTCCGGATCGAAAAGCTCGTTGGTCTTCACCAGATCCAGAATCTTCGGATGGGCATATTTTCCTCCTTTGCGGTCTGCATATACATCGATTTCCAGATTTCTGAGGCCAAGATCCAGCTGCTGGGGAACAGGAATGTGTTCATATTGAATCTTCGGTAAAGAGTTCTGAGTGTCTTTTTGGGATAAATAACTGTATACTTCGGGCAGAATGGCTTTTTTGTAAGAATTGTGGGAACCAATTACCTGAATTTCATTGATCTTTAAATTATTGAGCCCTTGCGATTGTGACCATAGCAGATGGAATGAAGACAGATAGATGCCAAAGAAAACAGCCTTTTTCATTTCGATATATTTAATGCGAAATTAATGACTCTTTGCCAGTGATGATTTATATATTATGTTAAGTGTTTTTTAAAAATCTGTGAATATTGAAAAAATAATGAACTACAAATATTTGATAATTAGTCATTTTCTATTTTCTCAATTTGAGATATTTATATTTTGTTGACTTTAAGATAATATTATGTTAAAATAGATTTGTGGTAGATCCTTTTACTTTGTATGCCGAAATAAAAACTAACAGTTGCCTGAAAAGAAAACCACTGTTGCGGGAACAACAGCGGCTTTTTGATAAGCAATGTAACGTCTTGCAATTACTTTACTTATTGATATGTACCACAAAATTAATTTTTTTAAGTTTAAAAAGCTAATT
>JASLCD010000220.1 GCA_030146295.1 Chryseobacterium sp. | reverse complement strand
TAGATGTGTAACTTTCATAGTTTGAGTGTTAATAATTCAACCTTAACAATTTTTATTCCAAAATATTTCAGAAAGAATATATTTGCATACATTTTGCTGTTTAAATTTAATAATTATCTCATTATGAAAAAGTATATTTCTTTACTAATGATTTTTGGATTCCTGTTCTTTTTTCAGAGCTGTGCTTCACAGGGTTCATTAGATCCGAAAACAGTGGACACTTTAATTACTTCTCAGGAGTTTACGTTCCATGCAGAAAGAGCCAATCCTACGAATTATGACGTTATTAATGTTATGAATTCAATGCCTAATACGACTTCTACAAGAATACTGAATCTGAGTGGAGATTATACCATTGATGTAAGTAAAAATACAGTGGATGTAGTACTTCCTTATTTCGGAAGGGTATTCACGCCTTCTTATGGAAATACTGGTGACAGCAGTTATAGATTTACTTCTAAAGATTTTACCGTTAATAAAACTCAGAATAAAAAAGGAACCTGGACATTAAAGATTAAACCTAATGATGTGAGAACTGTAGATACAGTGAATATTGAAATCTTTAAAAACGGGAAAGCTTTCGTTTCTATAAAAAGTAATGACAGACAACCGATCTCTTATGACGGATATGTTTCAAAAACGGAGGTGAAACAGGAAAAAGAGAAACCTTAATCCCTGTTTTCGTTCGATAAAAATTTCTCAACAAATAATTTTGCTTCAGTACTTGGATTGGAAACCATTGCTGAAGCATTTTTTTTGTGCAGGTGATAAGCTTCTTCTACTGTGTTGCTCTTTTTCATCAGAGATAAAATGTATTCCTGAACCCAATATTCGAAACGTTTTTCTGCCTGCTGAACGCGGATTTCTTCAAAACGTCCGGTTTTCTTTTTCAAATCAATAAATTCGAAGATGTTATCATAAACCTCCTGTAATCCCTCATTGTGAAGAGCAGAACCCAATAAAACAGGAATCTTCCAGCCTTTTTCTTTAGGTGGAATAAAGTCCAAAGCCCTCTTTAGTTCCAGTCTTGTATTTTTTGCCTTCTGAAGGTTATCCTGATCTACTTTATTGATAAAAATAAGATCTACCATTTCCATGATACCGCGCTTTATCCCCTGAAGTTCGTCTCCGCCTCCAATGATTTTAAGAAATAAAAATACATCGGTAATATCGGCAACAAGCACTTCCGATTGTCCTACGCCCACAGTTTCTATTAAAATATAATCATATCCTGCAGCCTCACAGATCATCATCGTTTCAAAAGTGGTATTAGCTACTCCCCCCAGAAAACCTGAGCTTGGGGAAGGGCGTATGAATGCATTTTCTTCTTTTGCCAGTTCCTCCATTCTGGTTTTATCCCCCAAAATACTTCCCTTATTGATTGCTGAGCTGGGGTCGATCGCTAAAACAGCGACTTTCTTTCCCTGAGCAATCACCAAGCGGCCAAAGTTTTCTATAAAAGTGGATTTTCCAGCTCCGGGAACGCCCGTTACTCCTACCCTCACAGAGTTTCCGGTAAGGGGCATAATCTTCTTCAAAAGTTCTTCTGCCTGTATTCTGTGTTCTGCCTTTTTACTTTCAACCAATGTAATAGCTTTTGCAATCAGGCGTTTGTTTCCTGACTGTATTCCTTCTATTAGCTCTTCTGTAGAAAATTTCATTGACTCAAAATTAATAATTAAAATGGGAATGATCAATAGGCAATTCATAATGATGAAACAAAAGACTTACATTATCTTCATTTGCAATTATCGATTTTTCATGAATTCAATTTTTATTTCTTCTAAATTAAAACTACAACACCCAGTATCAACGCCTTAAGGAATTTATTACATTTGTTATATCTCAAAAAGAAGAAACATGAAAAAACTCATCGCTGCGGCTTCATTGACCGGTATTTTGCTGGTTTCCTGTACGCCGAAAGCTGCTACATCCACTGCTGCTGCAGGCACATCAACATCTACTGCGGAACAGATTGCCCAAGGGAAAACTATTTTTGAAAACTCTTGCGGAAGATGTCATAAATTACCTGATCCTGCTTCACACAACCCTGTACAATGGGTAGGAATCATGAATTCTATGGCTCCAAAGGCAAAACTAACGGATGAACAGCACCAATGGGTATATGATTATATTGTTTCTGTGAAGAAGTAATCATCAAAACAAAAATAGGTATGAAAAAACTCATCTTAACCGGTATCGCAGCATCGGCATTTCTGGTATCCTGCGGACCAAAAAGTGTGGCTGTAACAGGGCCAAAGTATACCTCATCTGGGCAATTGGCGCAAGGGAAAACTATTTTTGAAAATTCCTGTGCAAAATGCCACAAACTGCCAGAACCTACCAAACATGACGACAAGGGATGGATCAACACATTAAGCAGAATGGCTCCAAAGGCCAAACTCACTGATGATCAGCATCAAATGGTGTATGATTATCTGATCTCTGTCAACAAAAAATAAGCTTTCTAACGAAAGCTTATTTTTTTATATGGTTCAAAGACAGGTTATTCTGCCTTTTTTACGGTTCTTGCTCTGGTCACTTTTCCTTTGACCAGCTTTTCTCTATCTTCAAGTATTTCCAGAGCTTCCCTGCTGTAAGCAAACTTTTTAGCTTCTTTAAGGGTTCCTAAAGCCTGTTTATACTCAAAATTCCTTTCCTGCAAAAGAGAAAGGCAGTTCAGAATTTCTGATTTGTCGATTCCTTTTATTTTTATTGCAAATGCAATTAGCTTTTCAGCTTCTTTATAATCTTCGTTATTCAAAAGACATTCGATGTAATATTTGGGGGTATTAACATTTCCGATGTTACTCTGCATGGCTTCATCAAAATACTTTTTTGCGGTTTCATAATCTTTCAGTTCTTCTGAATATACTCTCCCCATCAGACAAAGGCTGTCTGCATCTTCAGGTTCGTAAGACAAAGCATAGTTCAGCGCATCCATACACTCAGAAAGGTTGAATGGAAAAGATTCTAATGCTTCAAAATAATATTTACTTTTAGTTAACGTCATTATTGTAGTTTTTAAGTTCATTTTTCAGAGCATTCCTTTGTTTTTTGAATGTTCTGTCTTCGTAATTCTTTTTAAAGTCTGTTCCTGAAAATGTCCGGACGGGATTTCCACGTTCTATCTGCATCTGAAGAGACCAAGTTTCTTTCAGTTTTCTTTCAAGCTGCTGAATATGAACAGCCATTACTTTTTCTTTGAGTCTGATAACGGATCGTTTTTTATTTTCCAGCTGCGAACGAGAGTCCTGTACAAAAACAGTCTCATTGGTAGGAATATAAGTGGCACGCACTGCGGTATTCACTTTATTTACGTTTTGCCCTCCGCTTCCCTGGCTTCTCGCTGTCTGAAAACGGATATCTTTTTCATTGAAATCGATCATACCGATATTTTCCAGTTCAAAAATTCCGATAAACCAGTTGCTTCTTTTATGCAATTTTCTGAATTTACTTTTTCCGATCCAGCAAACGCTTCCCAGCCAGCTTTTTAAAAATGGGTTTACATTTTTCCCTTTTAAAAGCAGGGTCACTGATTTTAATGTCAGATTTTCATCCCCATTTTCACGATGAATGATTTCGACTTCTATTGCATTTTGTTTTGCCTCTTCAAGAAAGGTCTTCAGAACCTTGGCGACTACCCACTGGCATTCCAAAGGTCCTCTTCCTGAAGTGATCTGTATTAATTTTTCCATTTTATGTTGGCATTTTGCTTAATAAGGGGTGTCCCATCGGATCTGTCCCTTTTTGTAATAACTCTTTTGCGGCCATTACTGCCCAGCATTTGTCACTGGAATGAATATTTCTGTAAAAAGAAAGTAAAACATCAGGCTTTACGACAGTAAAACCATTAGCTTCTATAGTTTCAAGATCATCTCTTTCAAAGAAATCTATGGTAATTCTATGGAATTTATCATTTTCCAGCTCAACTGTTTTCTCGTACCTGCGAAAGTTTTCATCACTCGGCAGATGGTCATACCGGGTCCAGACTTTCTGAAATCCTTCCTGTTGAAGAATGATAACAACTTCTGCTACATTTTCTTTTTTTACAAAAACATCAATGTCCTTGTGGTCATGTGCATGTTTGTATTCTGTATGTCCTGTTTCTGACATGAAATGCCAGGCCCAGCCTCCTGATATAATGACTTTATCTTTTAATTTATCTAAAATTTCGAGTCCTGACTGAATTCTGAATTCCGGCCAGACTTCACCGTATCTTTTTATGTTATGTGGTGCTCCCATTTCTTTAATTTTAAAATATTTCTTTATTAAACCTTATAGGTTTTTGAAACCTATAAGGTTGTAAAGTATGAGACTAATTATCTGTCCATTCTCACAATTCTTGGCTGGAATGTTCCCAGGATATCTACCAATTCGCTCTGTGCATTCATCACTTCGTTAATGTCTTTGTAGGCCATAGGTGCTTCTTCTGCATTCCCGCCCATGAGCGTGACATTTTTCAATTTCAATTCTTTTTTGATATCATGCTGAGTGAAAAGGCTTCTGCATTCTCCTCTGGAATGTGCTCGTCCTGCGCCATGAGATGCTGAATTGAGGGATTCAGGATTTCCTTTTCCGCGAACGATAAATCCTTTCGCTGTCATGGATCCGGGAATCATTCCCAGTTCATTTTCGTTGGCTGGTGTAGCTCCTTTTCGGTGAACGATTACTTCTTTACCGTTATGAATCTCTTTCCATGCAAAATTGTGATGGTTTTCAATTCTGGCTTTTACTCTTCCACCGACTGCTTTTACCAGTCTTCTGTGAATATCATCATGACAGGCTGAAGCATAATCTCCGGCGAGATTCATTGCCGTCCAGTATTCCAGTCCAAGATGGGTACTAAGATCCAGCCAGGCGAAGTTTTGGGCTTCTTTTGGTAACGGACACTGTTCTGTTGCCATCCTTGAATAATATTGGGCGATCTCTGCTCCAAGTCCTCTCGAACCACTGTGAGATAGGATTCCCAGATATCTTCCTTTGGGCAGGCCAATTTGTTTGTCTTCTTCGGTAATTTCTACTTCCCCGAATTCAACAAAGTGATTCCCTCCGCCTGAGGATCCCATCTGTTTGATGGCTTTTCCCTTTAATCTTCTCAAGATCGGGATCATATCAAATGTATCTCTGTCGAAAATCTCATGATCTATGTGAGATTTGTGCGTTTCATACATTCCGAATTTTGTATGTTCAGCAAGCGCTTTTTCATATTTATCTCTTGCTCCTTCAAGATATGAAACCGGTGTATCCAAAATACTGAGGCTCATTCTGCAGCCTATATCCATTCCTACTCCATAAGGAATTACGGCATTTTCCACTGCCAGAACTCCGCCTATTGGAAGTCCATATCCGCTGTGGGCATCTGGCATTAATGCTCCCTGAGTAGAAATAGGCAGTTTTAAAGCTGTGTATAACTGATTTTTTGCCTCTTCCGAAATATTGTTTCCGAAAATCTGAAACGAAGCACGCTGTGAATTCAGCATTCTTTTTTCTGTTTTTCTAGATGAAAGCAAGGTTTCTGCGATTTGTCCGAAAGTCAGATCTTTTTCAAATTCTTCAGGATTCAGAAGGATTTCCTTTAAAAGAGCTTTTACATGGTGAATATTTTTCGTTGCAAAATTTCTTTTCATGACTTCCAATGCTACGTTTACGCTTTGGTTATTCGGATAGCCCAGTTTTAATATATCTTTTCCTTTTAGTTTTAAATTTCCCATTGTTTTTGTTT
>JASLCD010000218.1 GCA_030146295.1 Chryseobacterium sp. | reverse complement strand
GGTATACAGCATCCTAAAAATTTGTTTGCAAAGATAGTTTATTTCGGAAAAAAAGAGAATTTAATCTAAAATCTTTAGCTTAAAATAATAAAGATTCAATATTTTTTAGAATTTGAAAATGAATTTCATATCAACATTGAAATTGAAACCCAAATTGGAACCTTGCCGATTAGAATGATAATCAAAAGGAAGACCATCTACAGGAGCATACTCTTCTTCTTTTCCTGTCATATGAGTATAAGAAACATTTTTTTGCCTGATACCAAAGCCAATTTTAGGCATAAAGCCAAACCATGAAGACTCTTTATGAATCAAAATACTGTAGTTAATATTTAATCCATATTTAGTTCTTTTATAATCTGCTGAACTGAAAGAATAATAAACATCATTTTCATCATAATATTTTCCTGAAATATTTTTTCCTGTTTGATTTAAATAAAAAACTTCTGCCGATATAAAATGCTTTAATCTTGACTGAGGCGCCAGGCTGTAAAAAACTTCCGGTCTTATCTCAAAAATCCTGTTTTTCCCTTCAAAATTACCATTATTTACAGGAATTATTTTGTCGGTTCCATAGGCCAATTCGCTTCCAATCCACCATCTTTCATTTATTTTCCGCATATACCCTATATTATAGCGCTGATCGCGAAAAGGAGCAAAAGCACTTACGGTAAGTATTGATTTGTAATCATTAGATTGAGCATAAATTGTTTTGAAAAAGCTAAAAAAAGCAAAAAGAAGTAAATATTTTTTCACAAAATGGCTATTAGAATTAGTGTTCCAAATATATTATATTATCATATATTCAGCAACAGCATTTTTTTAGCCACAATTGTTTAATTACTAAAAGAAATAGTATCAATCATTTTAAAATTGTTATATTTTTAATGCATTTCAATTTTTCTTTATGGTCAACACTTCCAATTCCCTGAATAAAAAAACAGGACTTCTCTCCATATAAGAAATCCTGTTTTTTACTCTACAAATGTAGATTTTTTTATCTTAAGAGATCACTCCTAATTCCTTTCCAACTTTTTCAAAAGCAGCAATTGCTTTATCCAAATGTTCTTTGGTGTGAGCAGCTGATAACTGTACTCTGATTCTTGCTTTTCCTTTCGGTACTACAGGATAGAAGAATCCGATGACGTAGATCCCTTCATCCATAAGCTTTTCAGCCATTTTCTGAGAAAGCGGTGCATCGTAAAGCATTACCGGAACAATAGCAGCATCTCCATCCGGAATATCAAAGCCTTTTGCTTTCATTTCCGTTCTGAAATATTCTGCATTTTCCATTACTTTATCACGAAGAGAAGTATCATCAGAAATCATATCCAATACTTTCAAAGCCGCTCCTACAATTCCAGGCGCCAGAGAGTTCGAGAATAAATAAGGTCTTGAACGCTGTCTCAGCATATCAATGATCTCTTTTTTACCGGAAGTAAATCCTCCTAAAGCTCCTCCTAAAGCTTTTCCTAAAGTAGAAGTGATGATGTCTACTCTACCCATTACTTCATTAGCTTCGTGAGTTCCACGACCTGTTTTCCCAATGAAACCTGTTGCGTGAGAATCATCTACCATTACCAAAGCATCATATTTATCGGCAAGATCACAAACTCCTTTTAAGTCTGCTACAATACCGTCCATTGAGAATACTCCGTCTGTAACGATGATTTTAAAACGGTGGTTCTTTTCAGAAGCTGCAATCAACTGAGCTTCCAGATCCTCCATATTATTATTTTTATATCTGTATCTCGCTGCTTTACAAAGGCGAACACCATCAATGATTGATGCGTGATTCAGTTCATCTGAAATAATAGCATCTTCTTCTGTAAACAAAGGTTCAAAAACACCTCCGTTGGCATCAAATGCCGCTGCATAAAGAATAGTATCTTCAAGACCTAAGAAATCCGCAATCTTTTTCTCCAAATCCTTGTGAATATCCTGTGTTCCGCAGATGAAACGTACAGAAGACATTCCGTATCCGTGAGATTGAATCATTTCCTGAGAAGCTTTCATCACTTCCGGATGGTTGGATAATCCCAGATAATTGTTTGCACAGAAGTTTAAAAGCTTTTTTCCGTTCGCTTCTATTTCTGCACTCTGCTGAGAAGTGATGATTCTTTCTCTTTTGTAAAGTCCGTCATTCTCAATATTCTGAAGTTCGTTCTGTAAATGTTGAAGGTATTTTTCAGAGATCATTTTTAGTAATTTTTTAGATGTGCTAATTTACTAAAAAGGCAGTAAAATAAAACCTTTTATATGTTTAATTCTAAAAAATTGAGAGGACTTTCACTTTTAACATTATTAGTCTACAAATTTAGTAGGATAATATTTATATTTGTTTAAAATTTGAGAACATGAGATTAAAGCCGGTACAAAAAATAAAGACAAACAGTTCGGAAACCTTTATTAAGAACCATATGAAGCCAAGGGTTCCGGTTATTATTGAAGATTTTATACATCCGCAGAGTCCTGCCTTCAAAAAATGGAATTATGAGTATTTCAAAGAAATGGCAGGTGAACATACAGTTAATATTTATGGGAGTGAACTTGATTCTCTTGACAGAGTCGCAAGTGATCCTATCGCACAAAGCACATTTTCAGAATACCTCAATCTTATAGAGTCTGCACCTACCGAACACCGGCTTTTCTTATTCAATTTGCTGAAAATAAAACCCGAACTAAAAAATGATCTGATCTACAATGATGTTACCAATGGTAAAATACTGAAATGGCTGCCTTTTATGTTTTTCGGAGGTGAAGGTTCTGTAACCAGAAATCATATTGACATAGATATGTCCCATGTTTTCATTACTCAATTCCAGGGAATCAAAAGAATCTGGCTTTTTCCCTGGGAACAGTCTGATTTTATGTATAAACTGCCTTATAATTTTCACAGTCTTGCTCAAATAAAAAACCCTGATTACAGAAAATATCCGGCACTGCTCTATTTAAATGGTTATGAAGCTGTTATTCATCCTGGTGAAACACTTTATATTCCCTCAGGATGGTGGCATTATATTCAGTATGATACGGAAGGATATTCTGTATCGGTAAGAGCACTTCCGTCAAGCCCTCTTGAAAAATGGAGGGGTTTCAAAAACTTAGTCATCACCAGGCATTTTGATAATCTAATGCGTAAACTATTCAAAGAAAGGTGGTTTGGATATAAAGTAAAAATAGCACGGAAAAGAGGGGCTAAAGCTGCCAGAAAACAAAGAAGCTTTCAGATCTGAAAGCTTCTTATAATGGTATCGTCAATGGTATCAGCAAAGTACTCATTTATACTTTACGATTTTTCTCCTTTAATGCTTGATAAATTTGATACTTTTTTCATCAATCGTAATAAAGTAAGTTCCCGGAACCAATTCTGAGATTCCAATCGCTTTACCAGGCTGATAAGTTCCTTTTCCTACCAGTTTTCCATCTACAGCATGAATTGTAAAATCGACAGCTCTGGTTATTCCTTTCAGATTAATTTCATTTTTTGCAGGGTTCGGATAGAGTCCAAAGCTTTCCTTTTCAACAGAAGAAATACTTAAAGTATTATCCTGAGTAACGGTAGAATTTTTCTCCAGAATCTGATACTCATAATTGAACTGTACACTTGCAATAGGAAAGGTTACTGATTGTAAAAAGCTCTGATTATTTGAAGTGTTGTTAAGAACCAGATAAGCAACCTGCCCAGATGTTCCCGTTACTTTTATAGGTAAAGGCATTTCGAAAAAGCTTACCGTAGAGCTGCTTTGGGTCTGAGAAACTTTAAATAAAGCCTGATTACCGCCCTGCATCCATTTTATAGTATACGTAGGATAACCTTCTCCATACACCCAGTCATTAAAAAATTCTGTAAAATCTTTTCCGGTAGACTGAAGCAGGGAAGCATTAAAATCAGCAGTACGTGCATAGCTGTAGGCTAAATTCGGTCTTGCATGATAATCTTTGAGTGCCTGATAAAAAGCGGCATCACCTAGAGCCCACTTCAGCATTCTCAGAATATAACCACCTTTAGCATACGTCAGTCTGCTGTCGAAAATTCTGTTGATACTGGAGAGTCCGCTGTCCGGTACATAAACACTTCCTCCTACACCTGCTGTAACATAGTTGGATTGACCTTGCAGGTAATTCATAAATTCAGTATTGGTCATCAGTAATTTTTCATTGGCAACATGTTCCCCGAAAGTAGCAAAACCTTCATTCAGCCAGATATCGTTCCATGCACCACAGGTTACCTTATCACCAAACCACTGGTGGGTAAGCTCATGGGCAATAAGCTGCTTACTCCAGCCTCCCATGGAAGACATGGTCTGATGTTCCATTCCTCCACCATACATAAATTCCATATGGCCGTATTTTTCATTACGGAAAGGGTAAGACCCAAAATAGGTTTCAAAAGTATCCATCACCTGCTTTGTCCAGTTAATATTGGCTATACTGGTTGCATTTGAATTCGTAGACGGATAAATATAGTTGACAAAAGGAAATGGAGGGTTTCCGATTGTATCAGTCAGTTTAACAAAATTGGTAATCGACAATGCGATCAGATAAGCCGGTGTGGGATACATTGTTCTCCAGAAGGTAAGCTTCGTGGATCCTGTAGGAAAAGTTTCAGACATTAGTTTTCCGTTAGCAGCAACGCTATAATTGGACGGAGTTGTAATTTTGAAATCAAATCTTTCAATTTTATCATTCAAACTTTGTTTTGTCGGAAACCAGTCCTGTGCACCATAAGGTTCATTCAAAGTAGAAAGTACCGGAACTCCGCTCTGAGTAGCAGTTGTAAAAGCTCCATTGGCACTAGGCGGCGTTCCTGAATAATGAATAGTCAGAGAGTCCAGCGTATTGGCTGTTACCGGAGTCTGAAAATCAATTTTAACTTCATTGGAAGGAAGCTGTTGGAAAGCAAGATTGTTGCCATGATACTTAACCTGAGAAACGGTCAAAGACGTCGTCAGATCAAAATAAATACTTCCTATGTTCTGAGTAGGCTTAAAATGAGAAGTTACCGATCCGGAAATAGCATTGGAAGCCGGGTCAAGCGTAACATCCATTCTTTGATACTGCAAATCGTAATTCAGGGTATTGGGATTAGTATTCCCGATATTCATTTTTTGCGTGAAGGATTTTTTCTCTTTTTCGATCAAACCTTTCATATCGGTATTTTGCTCATGCTTCTGGCCGTAGAACTGCTGAGATAATAAAAATCCCAACACCAAAAGGTACAATTTTGTCATGTTTAGAAAAATTTAATCAAATATAAAAAAAACCTTTTAATCAATGATTAAAAGGTTGTTATAATATATAAAATAAAAAATATTTAAAGATCCAGTGCAGGTTCAAGAATTTTCTCCATTCTCTTTTTCACCATATCTACCGACCCGGAATAGTTATTCACCATTAATGAGAATACCAGTGTTTTCCCGGAATTTGTCTTCAGATAACCTGCTAATGTTTTTACTTTATTCAGTGTTCCTGTTTTGGCAAAAACCTGTCCGTTACCTCCAACATTAAACATTCTTTTTAAGGTTCCGGATTGTCCTCCAATCGGTAAAGAAGTCAGGTAAGATCTATAGTATTTCTGGTCCATCAAAGAAGTAAGAAACTTCACCTGCGAAATTGGAGTGACGTTGTTGCTTCTTGAAAGCCCGCTTCCATCTATATAATTAAGACCAATCATATCGAAACCGGCATCTTTTAAATGGCCTGTTACTACAATTCTTCCTGATTCTGAAGTCTGATCACCCATTTTCTGATAACCTACTGTTCGTAATAAGGCTTCCGCCAATGAATTATCACTATGCTGATTGGTATAATAAATAATATCTCCTAAAGTTGGGGATTTATAAGCTGAAAGCATTTTTCTGCCCTCCGGAGCTGCATCTGTCATTTTCGGACTTACTTTTCCGGTAACAGGAATTCCGCTTTTCACCAATGTAGTTCTGAAAGAGTTGGCAAGGTAAGCCGGAGCATCAGGAAGTTTGGTTGTTAAAGCTCCGTTTCCTTCATATTTATCAGCATATACCATCTGATGAGCATAAGGAGAAACATAGAAAAATTTCTTATCCGTTGAGAAGCTTCCTTTTTTGACAATCAGTTTTTCGTTGGCCGGGTTAATATCTCGGGTACTTCCTACAGGCAGGTAGTAATTATTGTTTTCTAGCCACACAACATTTTCCGGAAGCACTGAAATATTGCCTTTGAAAAGCGCTGTCTGAATGATAATATCACCATTTACCTTTTTGATTCCCTCT
>JASLCD010000206.1 GCA_030146295.1 Chryseobacterium sp. | reverse complement strand
TAGATTAAAAAATGAAATTTACAGACGATCAAATTGCTGACATTGGTGAGGAAATCATTGGTGTACTAAAAACCGTATATGACCCCGAAATTCCGGTAGATATTTACGAATTAGGACTGATTTATGATGTTCAGATCTCCGATGACGCTGATGTAAAAATTATAATGACACTTACTACTCCCAACTGTCCTGTTGCAGAAACTCTTCCTCAGGAAGTAAAGGACAAAGTGGCTGAAGTAGAGCACGTGAATAGTGTAGATTTAGAGCTTACTTTTGAACCGAGCTGGAACAAGGATATGATGAGTGAAGAGGCGAAGTTTGAACTGGGAATGCTTTAAAACATTCTGGATATAATGATAAAAAAAATTGCAGCAATAGCCCTTGCTTTCCTTGGAATCTATATGCTTTATTTAGGAACCCAGATGAAAGCACAGCCTCCTTTTATTACAGGAGTTGGGTTTATCATTATTTCTCTGTTTCACTTAATTAAAAAGTAAGTACAACAATACTGTACCATAAAGGAAAAGGATGTCTGATGGACATCCTTTTCTTTTTTTATATTATTTAAATTTCTTTTGCTATCTCTTTCCCTTCTCTCCTGCTCCACTCACTCCATGAGCCTACATAGAGATCCGGCATCGGAAATCCGGCATAGTCCAGCGCTAAAATAGTATGACAGGCAGTAACTCCCGATCCACAGTGAATGATCAGATGCTCAGGTTTATTTTGTAATAACTGATTGTATTTTTCTTTTAAGGTTTCCGGGCTAAGAAAGTTTCCGTTTTCATCAAGATTTTCAGAAAAAGGAATATTGATTGCTCCCGGAATATGTCCCGCTACAAGATCAATAGGCTCAGATTCTCCTTTATAGCGATAAGCATCTCTTACATCAACAACTGTAGAAGAACCGTTTGTTAATTCATTTTCAACCACTTCCAGGCTAGAAACCGGAAGACTCCAGTGATTTTTTCTAATTAACGCTGCTTTATCAAATTTCTCTTCCCCGGAAGAAAATCCTAATTCTGCCTTTTCCGCTGCCTGCATTCCCCCATTCAGAACCTGTACCTTTTCAAACCCGAAAGATCTCAGCATCCACCAAGCTCTCGCTGCTGCATTGGACGCATTTTTATCATCATATACAATAATATGGGTTCCTTCTGAGATCCCAAGGCCTGAAAGTGTTTCAGCAAACTTTTCTACGGAAGGAAGCGGATGTCTGCCACCGAAAGCTGCATTCTCTCCTATTTCAGCCAAATCTTTATCCAGATCAATGAATCTGGCTCCTTTAATATGCTTTTCAAGGTAATTTTGTTTTACGTCCTTTCCTGTTCTTGCATCAAGAATAACAAGATTTTCTGCCGGAAGACTTTTAAGTTCGGATGCTGAGATAATTGGAGACATTTTTGTTGATTTTGGGTTAATTTAAATATGTTTTGGCTAAAGCCAACTCTATTTCAATATAGTAAAGCGGGCTAAAGCCCGCTCCTATTGATTATTTTATTCTTCACTCCTATTTAAAAATGAAAGATATCCTTTGCTTTATTGTAAGAACTTTCAAAGTTCAGCAGATTCAGTTTATGCTCTGCTTTTTCAACGCTCATAAAGTTGATGACCTGCTCAGTAGGCATATTTCCTACCAGATCATCCTTAGCCATAGGGCATCCGCCGATTCCTTTGATGGCACTGTCAAATCTTCTGCAGCCTTTATCATAAGCCGCCTTTAATTTCGAATAAGAATCTTCATAACGGTTATGAAAATGCCCCCCGAAGTTGATATCGGGATATTTTGAAGGTATTTTCTCAAACAGAAGGGCAATCGTTTCCGGAGTTGCTACTCCAGTTGTATCTGACAATAAGATATCTTTCACTCCGATATCTGAAAATCGTTGTGCCCAGTGGTCAACATCTTCCCACTTCCACATTTCACCATATGGGTTGCCAAAAGCCATGGAAAAATAGATATTCAGCTGCTTACCTTCACTTTTTGACAGTTCAAACATTTTAATAATCTCATCAAAAGCTTCTTCCTGACTTTTATTGGTGTTCCTGTGCTGAAAAGTCTCAGAAATAGAAAACGGAAAGCCAAGAATATCCACTGACTGGTGTTTCAATGCTTTCTCAGCACCTCTGTAATTGCCGATAATCGCGGAAACTTTTGTCTTGGAACGTGATTTGTCGATATTTTCGGCGACCTCATCAGAATCAGCCATCTGTGGAATTGCTTTCGGAGAAACAAAACTCAGACAATCCAATACATCAAAGCCAACATCCATCAAGGAGTTGATATAATCTATTTTTTTATCGGTAGGGATAAATTCTCCCCATCCCTGCATGGCATCTCTAGGACATTCGGTAAGAAACATTGTTACTTTTTGATTTTCTCAAATATAATAAAACTAAACTACTTAGTATACTGTACACACAAAGCTAACACTATTTTGATTTTCAAAGATTTATATCTGATTTATAATTTCAATAATTGATATTAAGTCGCAAATAACATATTCTGAGCATCAAATTTGCTAACTTTGTTAAAATTTATGATATCTGATGAGTACAATAGAATTCAACCCATTGTGGAAAGAAAAATTACTGAACCGTTTTCTTAGCTATGTAAAAATATATTCAACCAGCGATGCAGAAAGTGAAACAACACCTTCTACTCCCCGCCAGTGGGATATTGCCAATTACATTACTGAAGAGCTGAAAACCATTGGCCTGGAAAATGTTTCAATTGATGAGCATGGTTATATCATGGGCTACGTACCTTCTAACCTTGAAAATGATGACAGACCTACAATCGGGTTCATTTCGCATTATGATACTTCACCGGACTTCAGCGGAGAAAATGTAAAACCTCAGGTTTGGGAAAATTATGATGGAAATGATCTTCTTTTGAACCAGACTACGGGATTCACATTATCGCCTTCAAGATTTGAAAGTTTAAAAAAATATATCGGCCAGACATTAATTACTACTGACGGAAATACTCTTCTTGGTGCCGATGATAAAGCGGGTTGTGCAGAGATTGTAACCGCAGCGGAATATCTTATCGCTCACCCTGAGATCAAACACGGAAGAATTGCTATAGGGTTTACTCCGGATGAAGAGATCGGAAGAGGGGCTCATAAATTTGATGTTGCTAAATTTGGCGCAGAATGGGCTTATACAATGGATGGTGGAGAAGTTGGAGAATTGGAGTATGAAAACTTTAATGCTGCCGGAGCGGTGGTAAAAATCCACGGATTGAGTGTACACCCTGGTTACGCTTACGGAAAAATGATCAATGCAGCTCTTTTAGCAGCTGAATTTGCTCAGATGCTTCCTGCGAATGAAACTCCTGCAACCACAAAAGGGTTTGACGGATTCTATCATTTAATGGATATTACCGCAGATATTTCTGAAGCTAAACTTCAATATATCATCCGTGATCATGATGCTGATAAATTTGAAGCCAGAAAGAAATTCATGGAAGGAAAAATCGCTGAATTCAATCAAAAGCATGGGGAAGGAACTGCTGAAGTAGAAATTAAAGAGCAGTACAGAAACATGAAACAGCAGTTTGAAGGTAAAATGCATATTGTAGATCTTGCTGCAAAAGCAATGACTGAGGCTGGTATTGAGCCTAAGATCAAAGCGATCAGAGGGGGAACAGATGGAGCTCAGCTTTCTTATATGGGCCTTCCATGCCCTAATATTTTCGCCGGAGGAATCAACTTCCACGGACCCTACGAATATGTAGCTTTGGAAAGCATGGAAAAAGCCACAGAAGTAATTATTAATATTGTAAAAGCATAATAAATCATGAAAAAGGTCTTAGCATCAGCATTCATTTTCACTTTTATTTTCGGCAGTGCCCAGATTTCTGAATTTCAACGGGCAGATTCACGCTATGAAAGAAAGAAAACGGCTCTGTATAACAAATATCCTAAGCCTAATGATTTAAGAACGAAGAAAGAATGGCTTTTGACAGAAGATAAAATAGCGGCTTACAAAGACGCTTTGGATAAAGCTTCTGTTGAAGATCAGAAAATGATTACTGCAGATCCTCCGTCTAAAACAAAAGTCACTAAAGAAGCTGAATATGATAAAGGCAAAACAGGCTTTCAAAAATTATTATATGAAACTGTGGATCTTGATTTTTTAAACTTTTCTCCGGATACCTACAAAGCAACAATAACTTTTGTGGTTGATTCTAAGGGAAATGCTCTGGATCCTAATGTAAAAGGAAATAATGAAGATGTAAATGCATTTATTGAAGCGGCTTTTTACCGTATGAAAGATAAAGGCAAGTGGAAACCGGCAGAAGATAAAGGAAAACCAGTCTCGTCAAATGTTTCTATTCCTTTAGCATTGACTTTTAAAAAATAATACATTGAACCCGCTATCATGGTAGCGGGTTTTTCTTTTCTATATTTAAAAAACATTACCGAAATTCATTATGTTATCGACACTAATTTAACATTATTCTTTTGTATGTATTAAATAATTCACCTAATTTAGATAAAACTTAAAATCACTGTATATGAAAATGAAATCTAACCACTTCAAAATCAACAGAAATTTTTACTTTTCTTTTCTTTTATCTATTTTCTGTTTGTTTCTTTTAACGTCTTGTTCTCAGGATGATCCTGCCGATCTTTCTGCTGAAAAACCCGCAGAGTCTGTTCAAATGAAGACTTTGGGAAATCTTACTTTACAGAAGAATGTTATTATTCTGAATGATGAATCGTTAAATGCAATTTCTACTCATAATGACGGAGAAATTACGTTTAGCCGTTTGACCCCGCAAACGGATAGTATTTCGGTAGGAACCGTTATTGTAGGGACTAAAATAGAAGGCGATCAGGTGAACACAATTCTTTCAAAAGTAAGTTCTGTTTCAAAACTGAATAACCAATTTAAAGTGCAAACTTCCGGTGCAAAACTTGAAGAATTTATCTATAGCGGAACACTGAGCGGAGTGTATGACCCATCCGGTAAAGCTCCCGTTAATATTGATGGAAGAATGGTTAATTACATCCCGGTAGAAGGTATGGTCTCTGAGCAAATCAATCAAAAGATACTTTCTATCGAAGCAAAGAACATTCAAAATCAGAAATTAATTACCTTCAACCGTTATAATTTCAATAAAACCTTTTCATTTCCTCTATCTTCAGCAGGAACATCCAGCGTAAATGTACAAGGAGGATTCACCCCTAAAATTGATTATAATATCACATTCTCATGGGGACACTTATCCAACTTCTATGTTAACCTTATTAT
>JASLCD010000205.1 GCA_030146295.1 Chryseobacterium sp. | reverse complement strand
AGTTCTTAGACAACCGTTTTGCCGAAGAACAAAAGACAAAACCGGAAAAAGAAAGAGCAAAAGAAGGTCTTATCGAAAAGCTTCAGAATGTAGTGGCTAAGCGTTTCAAGCGTGTAAGCTATACAGAAGCAATCGAAATCCTGTTGAACTCGAAAGAAAACAAAAAAGGAAAATTTGCCTACCCGGTTGAAAAATGGGGAACAGACCTTCAGTCTGAGCATGAAAGATATCTAGTTGAAAAACATTTTGAAAGCCCGGTAGTATTATTTGACTATCCGAAAGAAATCAAAGCTTTCTATATGAAACTGAACGATGACAACAAAACCGTTGCAGCGATGGATGTTCTTTTCCCTGGTATCGGTGAGATCATTGGTGGATCAGAAAGAGAAGCAAGATTAGATGTTTTAAAACAGAAAATGGCAGATATGCACGTGGATGAGCACGAGCTTTGGTGGTACCTTGATACCAGAAAATTCGGTTCTGTACCACATGCAGGCTTTGGTTTAGGACTGGAAAGATTAGTTCTTTTCGTAACAGGAATGACGAATATCAGAGATGTGATTCCTTTCCCAAGAACGCCGAAAAGCGCTGAATTCTAGAACAATAAAAAAAAGCCTTAATCACAAGTTAAGGCTTTTTTTATTTTTCAATAGTTTATTAAGATAGGATGTATAATGCAAAAATCATGCTAAATGCGTTTTTTATCAAATAAATTTATTAAATTCGTAGAATATGTTATGTTAAAACGCAAATAAGAATATGCTTAAACAACACTTACAACTCAAATTAGGACAAAAGCTGGCCCCTCAGCAAATCCAGTTGATGAAGCTTATTCAACTTCATACTCTGGAATTTGAAGAGGAGTTGGAGAGAGAGTTAGAAGAAAACCCAGCTTTGGAAATTGCAAAAGAAGATTCTAAGGAAGATGAATATTCTTCTCTGGAAGATGCTTATAAGGATGAGGGTACGGAAAGTATTGAAACAGATTTCGACGTCAATGAATATATCTATGACGATGAGCCAAGCTATAAAACCGCATCCAGCAACTATTCTCCGGATGATGAAGAATTTGATAACGAAAGCCTTCTAACGGAAGGACAGTCCTTATATGATTATCTTACAGAACAGATTCACCTGGTCAATATCAGTGATGAAGATCTTAAGATTGCCGAATACCTTATCGGAAACTTAGATACAGACGGATATCTCAGAAGAGAAATCAAGTCTGTCGTGGATGATCTGGCTTTCTCACAAGGAATTTATACAACCAAAGAAAGAGTTGAGGATGTTCTGGAGAATTATGTTCAGAAGCTGGATCCCTCCGGAGTAGGAGCAAGAGGACTCCAGGAATGTTTATTGCTGCAAATTGAAAAGAAAGTAAGCTCAGATAAGGCTGTTTCTTTAGCTGCCAATATTTTGAGACATCAGTTTGAAGCTCTGACAAATAAGCACTACAATAAGATCATTCAGAAATATGATATTGAAGAAGAAGATCTGAAAGATGCACTTGAAGAGATCTCAAAATTATCACCGAAAGTAGGTGGAAATTTTGATACACAAACGATTACCATTAATCAGGAAATTATTCCGGATTTTGTGATTCAGGTAAAAGATGGCATGGTGATTCCTATGCTCAACAGCAAAAATGCACCTACTTTAAGAGTTTCTGAAGAATATAAAGATATCCTGACTACTTATTCTCATGATAAAAACTCATCAGAACATAAGCAGGCTGCTTTATTTATCAAGCAAAAATTAGATGCTGCGAAATGGTATATTGATGCGATTAATCAGCGTCAGAATACCTTATTACAGACGATTACAGCGATTGTAAAGTTCCAGAAGGATTATTTCATCACCGGAGACGAAAAATCTCTGAAACCAATGATCTTAAAGGATGTTGCAGATATTACAGGATTTGATATCTCTACCATTTCAAGGGTGGTGAAAAGTAAATATGCAGATACCCCTAATGGTATTGTATATCTTAAAGATCTGTTTTCAGACAGCTTAACGAATGATGACGGTGAAGAAGTTTCCACCAAGGAGATCAAGACTCATCTTCAGGAAGTCATCAGCAAAGAAAATAAAAGAAAGCCGCTTACAGATGATGCATTAGTGGTAATCCTAAAAGAACAGGGGTATAATATTGCCAGAAGAACGATTGCAAAATATCGTGAACAGCTTAATATTCCTGTAGCAAGGTTAAGAAAAGAACTTTAAACTAAAAAAAAGCATTTCAAATTGAAATGCTTTTTTTTATTATGATCTCCGGAAGAAAAGATGAGGTATCATTGCTCCCTATTTTAATAATTAATCTTTAAAACTTCCTAACTCAAGCTCTTTCATAGAAATTTCCCGCATTTCCACCTTCCTTATTTTTCCGGAAATAGTCATAGGGAATTCGTCTACAAATTTCCAGTATTTCGGTACTTTATAGTGGGCAATTCTTCCTTTGCAGTATTCCTGCAGTTCTTCAGCGGTAATGGTAAAACCTTTCCTTACTTTTACCCAGGCCATCACTTCTTCCCCGAATTTTTCACTCGGAACTCCAATAATCTGAACATCAAGAATGTTGGTATAAGTATATAAAAAATCTTCAATTTCCTTTGGGGAAATATTTTCTCCACCACGAATGATAAGGTCTTTTATTCTTCCTGAAATGGTAATATATCCGTGTTTGTCCATTACCGCCATATCTCCGGTATGCATCCAACGGGCCTCATCCAGTACTTTTTTGGTGTTTTCAGGGTCATTCCAATATTTCAGCATCACAGAATAGCCTCTTGTACAAAGTTCACCATGCTCTCCGCGCTTCAGCGTTCTTCCATTTTCATCAATGATTTTGATCTCAAGATGATCCTGAACAGTTCCCACAGTACTGACCTGCTTCTCCAAAGGTGTTCCTATTAAAGTTTGAGTAGATACGGGTGAAGTTTCCGTCATTCCGTAGCAGATGCTCATTTCTTTAATATTCATCAGGCTCTCTACCTTTTTCATAATCTCCGGGGGGCATACCGACCCTGCCATGACCCCTGTTCTCAGGCTTGAGAAATCATACTTGTCAAAATCTTTTACTGCCAGTTCCGCAATAAACATGGTAGGAACGCCATACAGAGAAGTACATTTTTCGTCAGAAACTGCTTTTAAAGTAATTTCCGGATCAAAACTGTCGTTGGGGATTACCATGCAGGCCCCGTGGGCTGTACAGCAGATATTTCCGATAACCATCCCAAAGCAATGATAAAAAGGAACAGGAATGCAGACACGGTCTTTCTCCGTATATTTTAATCTGATTCCGATAAAATAACCGTTGTTGAGAATATTATGATGAGAAAGTGTAACGCCTTTCGGGAAACCCGTAGTTCCGGAAGTGTATTGAATATTTACAGGATCATCAAACTGCACATGTTCTTCAAAACTGTGGAGAACTTCATCTGAAATATCCTGTCCGTTATTGACAAATGCTTCCCAGTTTTCATCAAAGAATATCTCATGCTCAAGGCTGGGGCATACTTCTTTGGCATATTCAATCATTTCTTTGTAGTTGCTGCTTTTAAAACTTAAAGAAGAAAAGATAAAACGCACTTCAGACTGATTAAGAACATAAGTGAGTTCATGAGTTCTGTAGGCCGGATTGATGTTGACTAAAATGGTTCCTATTCTCGCAGTGGCATACTGCAAAAGAACCCATTCATAACGGTTGGAAGACCAGATTCCGATTCTGTCACCAGCCTTTGCTCCCAAAAGCAGTAAAGCTTTTGCAACAGCAGTTGTCTGATTGTAAAATTCCTGATAAGTAGCTCTGTAGTTCTGATGAACACAGACTAATGCTTCCTGATGGGGATATTTTTCGACAGTACTTTTAAGATTGGCTCCGATGGTCTGTCCTAATAATGAAACCTCAGAAGTTCCATACACATAAGATAAGGGCATAATTTAAGATTTGGTGGGCTAAAATTAATGATTATATCCCGAACTATGCCTATGTATATTAACTTTCCTGAGAATCTATTTCTTTAAGCTGCCTTAAATTTTTATCAAGTTTTTTAATAATCGTACCATATACCAGTCTGTAATAAAGCCAGATCATGGAGATGCCCAGTAAAGTGCTGACAGCAATTCCTACTATAATAATCGTAAGATTGGAGCTGCTAGGCTGTATATTCTGAGAATTTAAAGTGTAAAATATAAAAGCCGTCAATACAAACGTGAATACCAACAATATGACAATGCTGATCAGAATAAAAGCATTCACTGTTGTTTTGAATTTAATGATTCTGGTGATAAGACCCTTCAGATTTTCCTCAATCTTGATTCTTCGGTAATTCTGGTAGAACTTCAATACAAAATATGCTGTGATCAGTAAGCTTAAGACTTTTATAGCTAAATAAACATGACCGAAGTTGTTTTCTACTTCAGGAGCTTCCTGGGCGCCTAATCTTTCCAGCATCTTACGAAAACTGTCTGATTCTTCTTCCGGAAAAAGATAAAACAACCCCAATACGGAAAAGAACAAAAATTCTATAACGCTGATCCAGAAAATATACTTGATGTAATTACGTGATTTTCTATTCAACATCTGGAGAATCTCCTTGTTGTCATATTTAGGCTGAACAGGTTGTTCCTGCCATGTTTTTTTAAAACTATCTAAATCAAATTCAGGCATATTTTTCCATCTGTTCTTTAAGGGTTTTCTTTAATCTG
>JASLCD010000159.1 GCA_030146295.1 Chryseobacterium sp. | reverse complement strand
AACTGTTTTAAATCATACTCAACATCAATAATTTATGCGTAAATTTATTTACTGAAAAGTTGATATTTATGGATGATTTTCTTGCTGCCCGCGCCCAGATGGCACTTTCTCTGGGCTTTCATATCATATTCTCCTGTGTGGGTATGGTGATGCCTTTTCTGATGGCTTTTGCCCATTGGAAATACCTAAAGACCAATAATGAAGTATATAAAGGACTTACAAAAGCATGGAGTAAAGGAGTAGCCATCCTTTTTGCTACCGGAGCTGTTTCAGGAACAATGCTTTCTTTTGAGCTGGGGCTGTTGTGGCCCGGTTTTATGAAACATGCAGGTCCTATTTTCGGAATGCCGTTTTCTCTTGAAGGAACAGCCTTTTTCATAGAGGCTATTGCTATCGGGTTCTTTTTATATGGCTGGGAAAGATTCAACAAATGGTTTCATTGGTTTTGCGGATTCCTGGTTGGGGTAAGCGGACTGGCTTCCGGAATTCTGGTAGTTGCAGCCAATTCATGGATGAATTCTCCGGCGGGTTTTGATTATATCAATGGGCAGTACCTTAATATAGATCCTATCAAAGCGATGTTCAACGATGCATGGTTTCCTCAGGCTCTTCACATGACTGTTGCTGCATTTTGTGCGACAGGATTTGCGGTAGCCGGAGTTCATGCCTTTATGATCATGCGAAAAAGAAATATTGAATTTCATACCAAAGCCTTCAGAATTGCAGTAGGTTTTGCCCTTATCGGTGCATTCGGAGCACCTTTAAGCGGTGATGTCGCTGCAAAATCGGTAGCAGAACGCCAACCCATTAAGCTAGCAGCTATGGAAGCTCATTTTGAAACCGAAAAAGGGGCTTCATTTATTATCGGGGGAATTCCTGATGAAGAAAAAGAAGAAGTGAAATATGCTGTGAAAATTCCGAAGGTTTTAAGTTTTCTGGTGAGTAATGATTTCAATGCTGAAGTAAAAGGTCTTAAAGATTTTCCGAGAGATGAATGGCCTCCGATTGCGGTTGTTCATTATGCTTTTCAGATCATGATCTTTTTCGGAGTGGTGATGATTGGTATTGGAGTCATTTATTTATATTCTTTCTTCTTCAGAAAAGAATGGCTGAGTAAAAACTGGCTGTTAAAAACATTCTTAATAGCAACCCCTTTTGGATATATTGCTCTGGAAGCGGGATGGACAGTCACAGAAGTAGGCAGACAGCCATGGATTATCTACGGAATTATGAGAACAGTAGATGCGGTTACTCCAATGCCCGGAATACAGTATTCATTCTACTTCTTTACGGCAATTTTCATATCATTATCATTAATTCTTGTTTTCCTTTTAAAGAGACAGATCCAAATGGTACCGAAACTTTACGATCCTACCGACTCTCAGTTTAACGATAAAAACAAAAAATCATGATCTACGTTGTAATAGGTTTTCTCTGGCTTTCCATCTGTCTTTATATTATTTTGGGAGGTGCCGATTTCGGAGCTGGTATTGTAGAACTTTTCACCAATAAAAAAGCCAGACACAAGACCCATGAAATCATGTATGAATCTATTGCTCCTGTATGGGAAGCTAACCATATGTGGCTGATTATTGCGATTGTAATCCTCTTTGTAGGATTTCCCGAAATCTACACTACCATGTCTACCTATCTCCATATTCCTTTGGTATTGATGCTGGTAGGTATTATTGCGAGAGGAACAGCGTTTACCTTCAGACACTATGACGCCGTGAAAGATAACTGGCAGGTTTTATATACCCATATTTTCTATTATGCAAGTCTTCTAACACCTTTCTTTTTAGGGCTAATTGCTGCCGCAACGGTTTCCCACTCCATCAATCCTGATGCGGTAAGTTTTGTGGATTTATATATTTTCAGCTGGCTGAACTGGTTTGGAGTTTCCGTAGGTTTATTCACGGTTGCATTGTGTGCTTATCTGGCTTCTATCTTTTCATTAAGAGAGACCCGCGATAAAGCAGATCTTTTACTGATGATAAGAAAATCCAAGCAGACGATGATCTTTGTGGTGATTACCGGGATATTGGTCTTTGTAACTGCTTATATTTCAGATGTTCCTCTTTTGATGTGGGTATTTTCCAAGCCGTTGGGTATTATGTCTATTGCTTTTGCTACTGTTGCGTTATTACTTATTTTAAGAGCAATGAACCGACAAAAGCTGCTTCCGGTACGTGCATTGGCAGGATTTCAGATGGTCATGATTTTAGTGGCAGCAACGTATCAGCATAACCCGAATATTATTTTATTAGGAAACGGACAGCATCTTTCATTACTGGAACATATGGCTCCCGAAAAAACCATTGCAGCATTGGGCTGGGCTCTGATGCTGGGTTCTTTATTTATTCTTCCGTTCTTATTTTATCTGATGGCATCTTTCAGTAAGCTCAGAAAATAATACGATATGCAGGATTACAAGAATAAAACAGAGCTTATTGAAGAGCTGAAGAAAAGATTCCAGCTTTATGATCAGGAATTTGATGATATTAAAGAGAGTGAAAAGGATTTTCTTCAGCCTGGAGTTGACAAAACTCCATCACAGAATATCTCCTATCAACTTGGCTGGACCCGCCTGCTTTTGCAGTGGGAATCTGATGAAAAAAAGGGAATTGATGTTAAAACACCCACTCCTGAATATAAATGGAATAACCTGAAGGGATTATATCAGTCATTTTATGATCAATACGGATCTTATAGTTTACAAGAGCAAAGAGCATTATTACAAAATCAGGTGAATGAAATTATTGCATGGATAGAAAGCCTTGATGATGATACATTATTCATTCCGGGACAAAGAAAATGGGCAACTACACCGGCTCAATGGCCCGTCTGGAAATGGATTCATATTAATACCGTGGCTCCGTTTAAAAACTTCAGAACACAGCTTCGGAAATGGAAAAAAGAAAAAGGTACAGATTAGCTCTGTACCTTTTATATTTATATTTTCTGAGAAAGCTTAAGCTAATTTCATCAAAAGATTCTCGTCAATTTTCTCTACTTTCACAATATTGTTCTTTGTAAGAGTTTTGGAAGCTTTATCCCATTTTTTACCGGACAACTGGCTTCTTTCTTTTACTTCAGCTAAAGACATTGCTTCTTCCTGAGAATTAAGGATTTCAAGGATTACTTTTTCATCCTCACCTAATTCAATTTGTGGAACCGCTTTTTCCGGTCTCATTTGAGGGAAGAACAATACTTCCTGAATAGACGCATTATTCGTTAAGAACATAATTAATCTGTCCATACCGATTCCTAATCCTGAAGTTGGCGGCATACCATATTCCAATGCTCTTAAGAAATCCTGATCGATGAACATTGCTTCATCATCTCCTCTTTCAGATAACGCCATCTGCGCTTCAAAACGTTCTCTCTGATCAATAGGATCATTAAGCTCTGAATAAGCGTTTGCAATTTCTTTACCGCATACCATTAATTCAAAACGTTCTGTTAAGCCTTCTTTGCTTCTGTGTTTCTTTGTTAATGGAGACATTTCGATCGGATAATCTGTAATGAAAGTCGGCTGGATAAAGTTTCCTTCACATTTCTCACCGAAGATCTCATCAATTAATTTTCCTTTACCCATTGTCTCATTCACTTCAATACCGATAGACTTGGCAAAATCGTATAATTCCTTCTCAGTTTTTCCAGTAATATCGAATCCTGTAAATTTAAGGATCGCTTCTGTCATGGAAACTCTTGGATAAGGAGCTTTAAAGTCTACATGGTGTTCTCCAAATGTAGCTGTTGTAGTTCCGTTTACCTGAATAGCACAGAATTCCAATAATTTCTCAGTGAAATCCATCATCCAGTTATAATCTTTGTACGCTACATAGATTTCCATAGCGGTAAACTCAGGGTTGTGCGTTCTGTCCATCCCTTCATTTCTGAAGTTTTTAGAAAACTCATAGACACCGTCGAATCCACCAACGATCAATCTTTTCAGATATAATTCGTTTGCGATTCTTAAATATAACGGAATATCCAAAGCGTTATGATGTGTGATAAACGGTCTTGCAGCAGCACCACCGGGAATCGATTGTAAAACTGGAGTTTCAACCTCGAAATATCCTGCATCATTGAAGAATGTTCTCATCGCATTGAACAATTTTGTTCTTTTAACGAAAACTTCTTTGATATGCGGATTCACAGTTAAATCTACATAACGTTGTCTATATCTCATCTCAGGATCGTTGAATCCGTCATGTACGACTCCGTTTTCATCGGTTTTTGCCTGAGGAAGAGGACGTAATGTCTTGGTAAGAAGCGTAAAGTTTTTCACTAAAACCGTTTTTTCACCTACCTGAGTGGTGAATAATTCTCCTTCAACCCCGATAATATCACCAATATCTAAAAGGTGTTTATAAACTTCGTTATACAAAGTTTTGTCTTCACCTGTACAAATTTCATCTCTGTTAAAATACACCTGAATTCTACCGGTAGAATCCTGCAATTCCGCAAAAGAAGCTTTCCCCTGAATTCTTCTGGACATTAATCTTCCAGCAATCTTCACCTGTTTACTTTCAGAAAAATCCTGTTTTATAGATTCCGTAGTATCCGTAATTACATATTCATCTGCCGGGAATGCGTTGATTCCCATTTCAACAAGCTTGTTCAGCTTTTCTCTTCTAATGATTTCCTGTTCTGATAATTGCATTGTA
>JASLCD010000153.1 GCA_030146295.1 Chryseobacterium sp. | reverse complement strand
TCCATTTCCAGCTTTTGGTTTCTCTGTAGACTACTGCAAGTGTAGAAACACACTGCATTGCAAATGCATAGAAAAGAAGAACCGAGATTCCGGTTGCAAAGCTAAAGACTTTATCTCCGTTTGGTTTTACATCTCTTCTCATTTTATCAATTACTTTTACTTCGGGAGCATCATCCTCCAGACTATAAAGTGTAGACATTGTTCCTACGAACACTTCTCTTGCCACAAAACTGGTAAGAATACCTACTCCCATTTTCCAGTCGTAACCCAGAGGAGCAATCACAGGTTCTATTCCTTTACCCATTTTAGCAAGGTAAGAATGGTCCAGGTGAACGTCGGTAGCAACCAATTCATTTGTTTTTTGGCTTGGTCCGAAATAACTCAGGAACCAGATGATAACACTTACAATGAAAATGATTTTCCCTGCTCCAGTAATAAAGTCCCATACTTTTCCTAAAACCATTTTAAAGTCATACCCAAAAAGCGGTTTTTTATAAGCAGGAAGGTCCATTACCAGGTATGTTTTTCCTTTACTTTTAATAAATCTTTTAAGAATTGCTGCAGAGAATAAAGCAACCAGAAAGCCTAGAAGATACATTCCCATCAGAACCAGCGCTTTGTATTTTATTCCCAAAAATGTTCCTTCGGAGATAATCAGTCCGATAATAATACTGTACACCGGAAGTCTCGCAGAACATGTCATAAATGGTGTTACCAATATCGTCAGCAATCTTTCTTTTACATTCTCAATGTTTCTGGTAGAGATGACTGCAGGAATAGCACAGGCCGTTCCTGAGACCAGCGGAACAATACTTTTTCCATTAAGTCCGAACGGACGAAGCAATCTGTCCATCAGAAATACGACTCTTGCCATATATCCGGAGTCTTCCAGCAGATATAGGAAATACAACAGGATTCCGATCTGTGGTGCAAAAACCACAATTCCTCCGATTCCCGGAACAATTCCGTTGGAAACAAGTGAATTAATGGGTCCTTCAGGAAGGTGTTCGCTAGTAAATGCTGCCAGCCATGAGAAAGTGCTTTCAATCCAGTTCATCGGATATTCTGCCAGGAAAAAGACACTTTGGAAAATAACCAATAGAATGATTAAAAAGACTACGTACCCCCAGAATTTATGTACTAAAACTTTATCCAGTTTTTCGGTTAATAATTCCTTGAACTGAGCTTTTTTGGAAATTACATCTTCCAGTATTCTGTCTACATTCTGATATCTTCTTACCGTTTCCTGAACCTGTAATCTTTTGGGAACAAGACTTTTTGTATCCGTTTCATTCAACTGCTCCATTACAGAGCCTATTCTGCCAAGATCTGTTCCCAATGAAAGGCTCATCCAGGCCTTGTATTCATTATCGAAACCTTTATGAGCTGCCAGTTTCTGAATAAAATCTCTATGCTCGTTTGGTGTTTCAAAAGACACCTTCCCTGCTTTTACAAATTCATTATTGTAAACGGCTTCTCTTACTTCTTCAATCCCGATCTGCTCTTTGGCATTGGTCTGAATAATTTTAATGCCTAAAGCTTCGGAAAATTTTTGAATATCGATGGTAATTCCTCTTCTTTCTGCCTGATCAATCTGATTGACAATCAAAATCATTGGGATACCAAGGTCCTGAATCTGCTGAAACAGAAGCAGCCCTCTTTTTAGGCTTAATGCTTCAAGAATATAAACAACACCGGCATAGTTTTTCTGCTCATCGATAAGGTATTTGGAAAAAATAGCTTCATCTTCTGAGCTCGGATATACACTGTAAGAACCTGGAAGGTCAATAACCTCAACGTCCTGGTCTTTATAAGTATAGTTCCCCGAATGACTTGCAACGGTAACGCCGGCATAGTTTCCGGTCTTTTGCTTTTTGTTGCAAAGCGTATTAAAAACCGTTGACTTTCCTACATTAGGATTTCCGACTAAAAGTATCTGTTTTTTCTTGTTTTCCTGCATTAATTCAATTCTTCAACAATGATGTAATCTCCTTCTTCCTCACGAAGAGCAATCCGGCTTTTTTCTGCTCCAAATTCTACATACATGGGCCCATTGAAGGGAGCCTGATACAAAATCCTGAAAGCGGTTTCCGGAAGAAGCCCCATTTCAATGATTTTATTGGGCATTTTAAGATGGTCATTATCATACCCCAATATCTTCCCCATTTTGTTTTTAGGGAATCCACTTAATTTATGTAATCCTTTCTCTTTCAAAGCCTAATTTTTAGTCCTGCAAATATACGCTATTTAAATTTAATCTAAATAACGTTTTGGTATAAAAGAAATAAGCCCAGACACATCGCTTGTATCTGGGCTTATTTATATCTTATTAAGGTTATCCTTCTGCTCCTAGCTGAAAGCAATGAACAGGAGGTCCCGCAATTACAGGACCTACAGCAAGTTCAATAGCACATTTTTCTGCTGTAGTCAGTTCCTTTTCTTTTGCGGTTGCGGATAATGTAATAGGTTTTTGTAGTTGATCTGCCTTTTCAATAGTCTTCTTAGCAACTAAAACAGTTTCGGTTGCTTTTTTGGGCTCCGTATTTTTATTTGGAGATTCATTTTTAGCAAATAACAATGCAGACGTCGTCATCAAAACTGTGACAATGATTTTTTTCATGGTATAATTTTTAAATTAGTTTTAACAAACATATGAGAATAAAAAATAAAAATCAAATTTTTTTTGAGAGATTTTTAAAATTTCTTCGAGTTATGTATAAGATTTATTAAACAAAAAGAAATCAACCCAAATACATTGCTGTATCCGGGTTGATTCAAAATATAATTTAGTTGATATGAATGCTTATTTTTTCTTCTTGTCAGAGACCTGGTCTTTCTCTATCGGGTTGTCATTGGATCCGAAGAAGTCTTTCACTTGCTTTTCCAGTCTTTTCATAAAGTCTCCTACCGTTCCGTCTGTTCCGGGCATCGGTCTGCTCATATTCTCTGCCGTCATGTATGGACGAGATTCTGCGAATGGGTCTGCTTTGTATCCTTCATAAGATTTCAGGAATTTTTCCTTGCTTGTAGGAGTTATTGTATTGCTCATCATTCCCATCTTTGCATTAATCTTATCGGCATAAGACAGTTCGTCATAGTTCTCTATTTTTTTGTTTCCGCTTAGCTGCCAAGAGTAGTTTTTATCAGCATCTTCAATTTTCACAATAAGGCCGGGAAGTCCTTTAAACTTATACGGTCCGTCCTGAAAAGGAATATCTGAACTGAACCATGCGGTCCATTTTCTTCCTCCAAATTCTGTAGTTGCCTTCTGTGCATTGTATGCCCCTATCTTTTGCTTATCAGGTAAAATGCTCCATTGTATTTTCGGATCATCTTCGTAAGAGAATAGATTTCTGCTGATTCTATCTACATACTGCACTTTCATGTCCGGATAGTTTTTGATGATTTTATAGGAAAATTTCGGCCATTTTATCAGCTTGGTCATGTCCTTAAAGGATTTGGTTTTCTCCATTTCCTCTATTTGAACTTTGATGATAGAATCCTGGGCTGGCATTGTATAATCCTGATAGATCGATTTCTTTGGTGTGATATCAAGGATTGTAATAATTTTATCCATTCTTGCCGAATCTTTCTTCGGTTTAAAAGTCAGTTCATAAAAAAAGCGGTTAGCAGTTTCTTTTGATTCCTGAGCTCCTGCAAAAGCAAATAGAGCGATAAGAAATATGGAGAATAACTTTTTCATTGTAGCAAGTTTATATAATTAGTAATACGATTGGTGATTTTGTTACAGATTTTTTTACATTTTATTTTTAGCAGTCTCTGCCTGTGTATTGAGACCGGAGAAAAAGATTTAAAAATTATGATTCCCTTACAACATTTTCATTTTTAAAACACTTACCTTTAAGTTTCTAAAAACCAAAATATTATGGATACCTTATCTCAATTAAAATCCGAACTGGAGGGAGAATTTCAAACCACAAAAAAATTTATCGCATTGTTCCCCGAAGGGAAAAATGACTTTGCCCCCCATGAAAAAAGCATGAAAATGATGCCTCTTGCGACTCATCTTGTAGAAGTTTTTGAATGGCCGAATACCATTTTAAACACTTCTGAACTGGATTTTGGAAAAGGAGATTACAAACCAACTATTCTTTCCACCAAAGACGATCTCATGAAAAAACTGGAGGAAGATTACCAGGCAGGTAAAGCCGCACTGGAAAACAGTACAGAAGACGATCTGAATCCCAGCTGGACCATTAAAAATGACGGCCATGAGCTGGCAAGCTGGAGTAAATACGGAGCCATCCGCCATGCTTTAAACCAGATTACCCATCACAGAGCCCAATTGGGAGTATATTACAGACTCAACAACATCCCTTTGCCGGGAAGCTATGGGCCTTCGGCAGACCAGCAAAGCTTTTAGTACATCATTATATCTCAACAAAAAACCAATCCTCACGGATTGGTTTTTATTTTATTTAAAGTTGAATTTTACGGTAAACATCACCTGGCTTGGGCGGAGCTGAATTCTTGTGTAAGAAATACTCTGTGCATTAATATCATAGGTTTCAAAAACTTTTTTATTCGCGATGTTCATCCACTTCAATTCGAAATCTATTTTCTTTTTTGCCCAGCTAAACTGATAAGACAAATCATAGAATCCATTATTATATTTCTGAGTTCCAGCACTACTATTTACCTGGTCCCAGTTAAATCCAATAGTATGATTTTCCAAAGGATAGAAAAATACTCCCAGATTATGGTTAAACCCGTTTCTTGAACTTACATTATTCAATTCTGGTGTTGCACTTGTATTGGTTTGTTTTGTAATAGAAATGCTGGCATTATAATCAATACTCATCCAGCTGAAATATGTATTATTGAATTTAAACCCTATCGATTGAGAATTATTTTTGCTTTCGTAAGATTTATCATTCTGGTAGGCATCTGATTGTGATGTATTGTTACTATAGCTTACTGAAGCATTTGTCTTAAATTTCGGGAAATATTTTCCTACTTCTCCACTAAATCCATTATTTTTTGAATGATTTTCCTGTTCCAGGTATTTTACGGTTGTATATCCTGCCTCATTTCTTACCGGAGAAGAAATAAGATTTCTTTTGACATCTGATATTCTGTAATTAAGATTAAAGAATAAGTTATTTAAAGGATTTCTATATTCTATTCTTGTTCCTGTAGATTTTGTATTACTTTGAGGGATTGGATTGGAAGCATCCATTGCATTGATACCATTGGGTGATGTCATTAAAAACCCTGAATATGCTGTGTTTACTTCCCCGAAATTATTACTGATATTTCCTGTTAGTGAAGCCTTCCAGAATGAAGCAAATGAATACTGAGCAAAAACATTCGGTTCAAAAGTTACTTTATTTACTGATTTTGAAACAAGTCGCAGTGGATCATCCGCTTTAATATTGTTCGAGTTTACAGGAAGATTTGCATATAGCATCCATGATTCACTTTTATAGTTTACTCCTAAGCTTCCATATGGTGTTGCTGTAGTGTATTTCAAGTCATTATTATATGCTTCGTTGGGTCTTAAAAAACTACTATTCTGAAGATTTGAAAGGTCTGTAGTAAGATCTGTCGTTTTAAAATTAAATCCTACTTCCGGAGTAAAAGTCCATCCTTTTGCTGAAAATCCTATATTGGCAGAATGATTGGCTTCGAAAGTCTTAAGCCTCATATTCTGTCTTACCACATCTGTGGATGCTGTTGCTGTGAATCCTGGAATCTGTAAATAAGAGGCTGGAGACACCTCCAATGTTTGTTTATCTGTCTGATAATTAATATAAGACTGAACATTTACCATTTTCTCTTTCCATGGGATAATGGTACTCAAAGAGTTTTGAAATGATGTGGTTGGAGATTCTATTGCCTCCTCGCCATGTCTGCTGTTGTTTGCATCTGATCGGTCTACAATCCCCCTGTCAGCATTCCAGTATTGAGAGAAGCTAGTTGTATTTTTAAAGAATCCTTTTTTCGCATTTTTGGTAAAAATCAATTCTCCTTTTGCTTTATTCGTGTAGAAATTATTAAAAATATTCTGAGTTACTCTTGAAGCCGGCTGATTAGATGTTGCAAAATAATCTGTCTGGCTATAAGACTCTCTATCTACAGCATTGTTGGTATAGTTTGCGTTTGCTTTAAGTTCCCATTCCTTTTTCTTATCAATGTTGGTAAGATAGTTGGCAGATAAATAATGAACATTATTCATCAGATATCTCTTCACCGGAAGATTAGGTGTACTTGCATTTTCTACATTTAACCAATCGTTTTGAGAGGCGTTGATTCTTTTTCCTTCAAATCTGTTACCAAATGCCAGAATATTTCCTTCATTTTCCACCTGCTCACCCATATTATTGGTTTTATAATTGACCACCCACTGGCTTTTCTGTCCGAAAAACATGGGTGTGAGTTTTACATTCCAAAGCCACGGATCTCCGAACCCTGTTCCTACTTCTCCCCTACCTGTCATGGTTACGGAGTTTTTAAGCTTGATATTGATGGCTGCCTGATCTGAAGGCACTTTATCCTGAAGAATTTTTACAGGCTGGTGATTTTCCAATACTTCTACTTTCTGTACGGCATCTTTCGGAAGGGAGTTGTTAATCGTTCCATAGCCGCCTTCCATAAGGTCTTTTCCATTTACATAAAATTTATTGATGGCATTTCCCTGGTATAGAATCGTTCCGTCATTATTCACTTCAATTCCGGGGATCTTTTTCATCACATCTGCCAGCGTTCTGTCGTTTTTGCTGTTGAAGGCTTTAAGATCATAGGAAATGGTGTCGCCTCTGGCGGTGATCATTTTTGTTTTCAGCTGAACTTCTTTAATTTCTGTAGCTTCGGACTGCATTTTGAAATTCAAAGTCTGGTCACTATTACTTATCTGCTTCGTAAGGGGTTTCTGATTAAAAGCTTTCACTTTAAGGTCCACATTGGATTCTGCGGAAGTGAATGTTACTTTATATTCACCTTTAGAATTGGTAATTCCGTAAGCCAGAATAGCATCTTTCCCGGGTTCTTCTACGGTAACACTGGCGCTCGGTATTGCAACTCCGTCATCATCAGTAATTTTTCCTGAAACCGTTTTCTGTGCAAAGGAAAGCACAGTAAAAAAAAGCATCAGAAATAAAGAAATATTTTTTTTCATACCTATTATTTGCTCAATTAGTTAATGGTTATTGAATTTTGTTACACTTTTTATAAAGATGAATTTTATACTTAAAGGTTAAATCAGTATCACTACAAACATAGTGATATTTTTCAAACTTTTGATTTTCCTATGAAAAAAGATTTTTTTAGGCAGATTCAAAACCCGTTCATCCATTTTTGCGAATACTTATTATATCATAAAATCTTGTTTGGCATAAAAAAATTGCAAAAGATGTGGGTGATTTATTTTTCGATTTTATGTAACATAATGTGAATATATTTTGTCTTATTGATTACCTAAAAGAACATTTTTAAGAAGAAGCTAAGAAATTAATCATCTTACTTATTCTAAATAGGAAAATCTGATTTGAATCATAGATTAAAAAAAAATTAAACGTTATCTCATAAATATATAATTAATAATTTTGTAACATAAAATATATAAAATGGGAATAATTTTAAAGCCTATAGATATTGTAGATGACATTTCCAAGGAGGAATTCTACGAAAAATATCTGAAGCCAAGAAGGCCCGTTGTCATCAAAAATATGGCAAAAAAGTGGCCCGCTTACCAAAAATGGACGATGGAATACATGAAAGAGGTTGTGGGAGATGTAGAGGTTCCTTTATATGACAGCTCAAAGGCAGACCCTTCTGCTCCCATCAATGCATCGGCAGCAAAAATGAAGTTTGGAGATTATATAGATCTTATACAGCGGGAGCCGACCGATCTCAGAATTTTCCTCTTCGATCCGATAAAATACGCTCCGAAACTTCTGGAAGATTATCTTTCTCCAAAAGAATTAATGGGAGGCTTTCTGGATAAATATCCGAACATGTTCTTTGGTGGAAAAGGCTCTGTAACGTTCCTTCACTTTGATATCGATATGGCTCATATCTTCCATACGCACTTCAACGGAAGAAAACATATTCTTCTTTTCGATTATAAATGGAAAGAAAGGCTTTACCAGATTCCCTATGCGACCTATGCACTGGAAGACTATGATATTGAAAACCCGGATTTCACAAAATTCCCTGCTCTGGATGGTGTAGAAGGAATTGAGTGCTATCTTGAACATGGGGATACTTTATTCATGCCTACAGGATGGTGGCACTGGATGAAATATCTGGATGGAAGTTTCTCCATTTCTTTAAGGGCATGGGACAAATCGTGGGCAGTAAAAGCACATTCTTTATGGAATCTTACCGTTCAGCGTAAATTTGATGATATCATGAAGTCCAAATTTAAAAATAAATATATGGACTGGAAAGAAAAGCTGGCTATTGAAAGAGCAGAAATTGCTTTAAAAAGAGATTTGCCAAGATAAATAAAAAGACGTTTCAAATGAAACGTCTTTTTTACTTTTATTATCAGAAATACTATTTCTTAATAATTTTGTAGCCTCTTTCTGCTTCTTTGTCTTTGATCTTTATGATGTAATTTCCTGCTGCCAGTTCACTTACATTTACCGTTTCGTTTTCTGAATTCTTCATTTCTTTTTTCACCAGCTTTCCACTAAAGTCATAGATATTAATTTCAGATATCTTCGTTTTATTTTTGATGTATACAACATCTTCTACCGGATTTGGATAGACGGATGCACGGCTGCTCTCCATTTTTACATCAGAAACCGAAAGGCTGTTTGCTGAAATCTGGAAATCATCGATCCCAATAAACCAGATATCCGTTGTAGTGGAATAAAAGGCAATATAGATAGTTTGTCCTACATAAGGAGTCAGATCATAAGTATACTGATTCCATGAAGTAGGTGGTTTTACTGCGGCAGCAAGAGTATTGGTAAGGCCTGCTGCAGTAGGCGTTGTTGTTGATATTTTTATATCCACAGTCTCTGCAAGCCCGGCTCCCCTGTTTCTTGCCCAGAAAGTAAGCTTATCTGAAACTCCTGCTGTCACTACAATGGCAGGGCTTATAACATAATCATTATGGGCAGTGCTGCCATATTCCAATCCTAAAAAATGGCTTCCAGAATGTGGAGCATTGAATGAAGAATCATAGGAACTCCAGGTCTGCCAGGTTCCGGGATCTCCTCCATTAATTATCGTCCAATCGGCAGGCATTGTTGCCGAATCAAAACTTTGAGAATATTGTGCCATCAGACCTATAGGTAAAAAGCACAGTAATGCCACGAATTGATAAATTTGTCTCATATGTTTGTTTTTTATACTAATTTAACAAAAAAACAAGCATATTGATTAAAAACATACGACAAATTGTAATAAAGAAAACAAAATAAACAGGTCATATCCTGAAAAATATCCTACAGTACCCTATATACAGGATATTGTCTGAAAGTTTTTTCTTCAAAATAAGGAGAGTGTCTGTAGATCCAATCCAACTGTGCCGTTCCGTCATCTGACAGTTTTTTATCAGCTGCTTTAGCTGCCTCAAAGTCTTCTTTCAGTTTTTTGTCTTTTTTAAGCAGCTCTGCGGCGGTATCTTCAAAAATATACGCGGAATAATATTCTTTCTGAGCCAGAATTCCATCGAAAAAATTCCAGTTGAAAAAAGAGTCTAACGCCTCAGGCTCAAGTGTTTCTATAACATATTTCACACCAGGCTGACTGGTAGAAACCAAATAATCACCGGCTGAAAACATCATTTTTTTACGGGAAGCATCAACTGTTGTTTCAAAGTGCAGGTAATGTCCTTCATATGGGTTTTTAACGGTTTTGAAGTCTTTTATTTTATAGGATTCAACCGCTAAGGTACTGTCTTTCAGAATCGGTTTCATCTGAATATTATTTCTCTTCAATTCTTCAATCACACGGTATTGGGATTGTGGAATCACATAATACCGGGGAATGGTAATATAGCCTGTTGGTACCGCTGTAGTAAACAGCTTTATATTTTTGGTAAAAGGTTTATTACGGTCATAATACAGTCTTGGCTTTCCGGAAACTTCACTTGGTTTGTATTGCCCTTCATATCCTTTAAAATCCATGGTAGAAAATTTTGTAGAGTCTATTTTCCAACGGATTCCATATTGTTTTCCGGCCTGATATTGCTTTAAGTTTTCAATGCGGAGCTGCTTTACGGTACGATAATCTTTGTCTAAATTCTGTAGATTCACCAGCATATATTTGTAGGTAGCATCTACCCTTTTATCATAAGGCTTCAGCATATGGGTTTCAGGAACGGTTCCTAAAGAGTTGAACAGAGAAGCGTATCCTGTAGAGTATCTTGGAGAATCTTCAAATGAGGCAAATCCTACTTCCGGAACATCTCCGTGAATGTTGACGTAAGGTGTACTTTCATAGCCAAGTTTTTTCATATCCTCCAGGTTTTTAGTCTGGTAATCATTATAAAAATAAGCACCAAGGGTATTTCCCAGACGTTCTTTAAAGGTAGAGATATAGGTGAATGTATACTGATAATCAGCACCATTGCTTACGTGATTGTCGATAAAAACATCAGGTTTCAGCCACTGATAGATTTCCTGAAAGCTTCTGGCATTCTTAGAATCTGCTTTAATGAAGTCTCTGTTCAGGTCATAATTCCCGGCATTTCCTCTGAAGCCATATTGCTCCGGTCCATTCTGATTCGCTCTGGAATAAGAACCTCTGTTCAGCATTCCGCTGACATTATAAGCGGAAATAGCGGCAATGATAAAGTGCTGCGGCGTTTTGATCTTTTGCGTGGCAAGGTCTCTCATCAGCATCATGGTAGCATCTATTCCGTCCGGCTCTCCGGGGTGAATTCCATTATTAACAAAGAGAACGGCTTTATCTTTTCTTAATTTTTCAAGATCTTTTTCAGCAAAAGGATTATAAACGACTACATAAATAGGTTTTCCGTTATCATCTTCTCCTTTCTTAAGATATTGAATGGTATTAAAGTTTTTAGCCAGGTTCTGATAATAGCCGTTCATTTCGTCATAGGTAACCGTCTGGTTTCCGTTTCCTTTTTCAAAAGGGGTCTGAAATGATTTTTGGCCAAAAAATAACGTAGAACTCAGTGTAAGTAAAAGATATTTCAGTTTCATTGAAGTCATATTTTCAGACTTTAAAATTAGTTATCTTTTGGGAGAAATGAGAATATGTGGATGGGTAAAATTATTTTACAATAGAAACCTAACAGGTTTTAAAAACCTGTTAGGTTTAGTTTGTCATCGCAATAAAAGCTCTTTTATTTGTTCTATTCTATCCATTCCTTCCTTTTTCATTAGGATACAGAGAAGGAAGCGGATCACTTTGCCAGAATTGCTTGGTGTCAATATCCATGATGGATAAAGATCCTGTATAGGCCGCTCCGGTGTCCATATTCCAGATATTGGCTTTATTGGCTGGTGTTTTGATCCCAATATCAAGAGTAGGCGTATGTCCGATGAATATTTCTTTATACAACAGCAGTCTTTTGGGATATAATTCAGAATTTTTCGACAGTTTTTTATCCATTGCCACGGCAGTTTCCCAAAGGGTTCTGTCCCATCGGTAATTGCTGGAATAGACTTCTTTTTCAGGTCCGTGCATAGAAGCATATCCGGCATGAATAAACAGCCGGTTCTGATCGTCAATATGATAATTTTTCATCCTTTCAAAGAATTCCAGATGAAGGTCAAGATCCTCCGGGAGATAATGTGTATAGCTTTCTACTGTGCTTTTCCCACCGTTGAAAAGCCATACATCGGGACTTTGACCCAATGCCAGCCAATCTTCACACCAGGCATCATGATTCCCTTTAATAAAAATACATTCCTGCCGTTCTGAAATTTCCATTAAAAGGTTAATAATTTCAGAAGATTCGCTCCATCCGTCTACATAATCACCCAAGAAAATCAACTGATCATTTTCTGTGACCTCTGCTCTTTCAAGGACCTGCTGCAATGCTTTAAATCCTCCGTGAATGTCTCCTATTACTAATGTTCTGCTCATCTTACTTAGAAATGTATTTTGCCTCTACAAAATCCGTTAACCAAACTCCGTTTGCAGACTGGTAGAAAGATAGCCCATCCTGATGCATGGTTCCTGTTCTGATGGTCAAAATCACAGGTTTGCCGTGTCTCATCCCGACCTTTGTAGCGGTCTCTTTATCAGCACTTAAGTGTACATGCTGACGGGTTCTTTTTTCAATACCTTTTTCCAAAATGGAGGTGATATTGGCTTCCGCAGTTCCGTGATACAGAAATTCCGGAGGCTGCTTGGCTTCCAAAGCCAGATCTATATCAATAGAATGCCCCTGACTTGCCCTGATCATGGTTTTATCTTCGTTAAAAGCAAACCGCTTTTTATTATTGGTTTCTACTACCTCATCCAGCTCTTCGGGAGTAAAATATATTCTTTTTTTGGCTGATTTTCCTCTCAGCTCTTCTATATCTGCCCATCCGTTTTCATCCAGCGAAAGTCCAATGCTTTCTGGCTGATGTCGTAAGATCAGGCTTAAAAATTTACTTATCTTTTTCTTTTCTATTTCGTTCATGGTTTGTGTTTTAATTTTTCAATAAGATTTCTAATCGTAAAATAATCCTTTGTGATCTGATCATAAACTGATCTTTCCTCTTTGGATATTCCTGTCAGAATTCTTTTCTGTTCATAATAATTGCGTTCAAAATCTTCTTCACTGGTATCCTTTTTGTCCTCCATTTCCAGATATTCCCCAATAATCGTTTCATCAAGATTATATGATAATAACTGCTCCTTTAAGTAGAGAGCCCAAAAAGTATCTTCTTCATAGGGTTTTTTGCGTACCTCAGCAATTTTCTTTTTGCTTTCTTCTGTTATCTGGTAATTAGTAAGCTTTCTCCATAAGAGATCTTCAATAATCCCTTCCCCAAATTCTCCCCGGTTTATCATGTACTGAGGATCATAAGTCTTAAGATACCTAAGGAAGCTTTCATTTTTATTGGGATAAATAAAGACGTTCCGAAGATACATTCCCAATCCGAAAAGTCCCTCCATCTCATCCAACTTTGTGGCTAATGATTTATTCCTGATTTCATTGATATTATCATGGCTTAATTCTTCATTGATCAAAAAATCAACCGCTTCTTCAGCTGTATTTATTGTGGATCTCTTTTCATCATAGCCCTTTTCTAAGGCCTTTTTTTCTTCGTCAGGAAGATCCGAAATATGATCACCCGAATCTATCTTTTGTTCAAAATAATCATAGGGAATAATTTCTCTATTGTTTGTATGCAAATATATCTTTAGCCTGAATTCAAAAAACTTTTTTTCTTTTTCGAGTATCCTAAGGACATTCTGACTGGGTTCATTCTCATTTTCAGAAATTCCGATGATCTTAATTTTATCATCAATCAAGGCATTTATTCTATTTAAATCCTCAATATTAGTAATCATTAATTCTCCACCATTCTGAATATTAAAATGAGAGGCCTCTTTCTCATCCGTCTCAAATTTCACAAGAAATGGCAGCTCTTTTTCCTGAATTTCAGGAATCTTCCCGTTATAAAAATATAAAGGGAAATGAGAAGGAAACTCTTTAAAGTTCCTGTCCGCAATTTCCTGCAGTTCTTGTTCTGAAATAAGTTTATACAAGCTTATCAATGTTGTATAGTTTTTTAGCTAATTTATCACACAGTGCTTCAATATCATCCTTTCGCACCAGCTCTGCAATCCATTCTTCAGGAATATTTTCATATCCATAATATATTCCGGCAATTCCTCCTGTAATGGCTCCTGTTGTATCTGTATCTTCCCCAAGATTGACAGCTTTTAAAACGGCTTCTGAGTAGCTTTCTGAGTTGAGAAAACACCATAGAGAAGCTTCCAGGCTGTGAAGGACATAGCCTCCACTTTTGATTTTATCTTCAGAATATCCGGAAATATCATTTTGTAAGATTCTATTAAAAAGCTCAATTTCTTTTGGGTTAAAACCTTGTTCATCAGCATATTTCAATGCCGATTTTTGTGTATAGGTATATGCTTCTGTTTTGCTCTTACCTTTTAATAATTCAATCGCAAAAAGTACATAGATGAAACACGCAAAAACAGAACGGAAATG
>JASLCD010000147.1 GCA_030146295.1 Chryseobacterium sp. | reverse complement strand
GAAAAAAACAAGTTATGCATCGTACTACCACGATAAATTTAACGGTAGAAAAACAGCTAGCGGAGAAGTCTTTGATAACTCAAAGTTTACTGCAGCAAACAGAACGCTTCCATTTGGAACAAACGTTAAGGTTACTAACCTTAAAAATGGTAAAGAGGTAATAGTGAGAATTAATGATAGAGGACCTTACCATTCATCAAGATCTTTAGATATGTCTAAAGCTGCGTTCGATGAGATTGGAGATATCAGTCATGGTACAATTCCGGTCGAATATGAAATTGTCGATTAATTTTATGATTTAAATTAAAAAAAAGCCAGCTGATTCAGCTGGCTTTTTGTATGGGTACAGATGCTCATTGATTATACATTCAATTCCAATAAAGCAGGGCAGTGGTCAGAATGTACAGCTTCTTTTAAAATAACAGCCCTGGAGAGCTTATCCTTTAAACTATAAGAGGTAAAGTTATAATCCAGCCTCCATCCCTTGTTTCTGGCTCTGGAATTTTGTCTGTAGCTCCACCATGTATAATTGTCCGGATCATTATTAAAAAACCTGAAGCTGTCTATCAGTTCACATTCATTCATAAAATTTGTCATCCACTCTCTTTCCATAGGAAGAAATCCTGAAACATTTTTTAAACCATCAGGATTGTGAATATCGATCGCTTCATGACAGATATTAAAATCACCGGATATTATCAGGTTGGGAATTTCTTTCTTTAAATTTTTAATATACTCCAGAAAGTCATGACAAAACTGCATTTTAAAATCCAGTCTTTCAATATTAGAAGCAGAAGGAACGTACACAGAAATAGCCGAATAGCCGTCAAAATCTGCGCGGATGATTCTTCCTTCATTATCATAGCTTTCAATCCCGCAGCCATACTCTACATGATTGGGTTTGATTTTTGAGGCAATTCCGACCCCGCTGTAGCCTTTTCTTACCGCTGAGTGCCAATAACTATGATAACCTAGTTTTTCAAGGCTTTCGATGTCTATCTGGTCGTTTCCGGCTTTACTCTCCTGAATGCAGATAATATCCGGATCAGCAGTCTTTAGCCAGCCCAGGAAATCTTTTGTAAAAGCGGCTCTGATTCCGTTGACGTTGTAGGTGATTAATCTCATTAGTCTTCTATAAAAAGTTTAAAATTTTCATTGTATTTCGAAGGGATAAATTCTGTGATATCATAGGCAGCAGCCTCGTGAATATAAAAAGGATCTTCAGAGATAATCTGCTCAATCTCATTTTTAGAAGCTGCATTGGCGATGATAATGCCTCCTGTTCTGGGGTCTTTTCTTCCGGATGCAATAAAATGTCCGGATTCATAATGCTTATTAAGGAAAATATTGTGCTGGGGAATAAGCCGTTCTATATTTTCAATAGAACTCTTGTAGGTAAGCGAAATAATAAACATGATTTATTTTTTACGAAGATATGAACTATAAAAAAGAAGCGGAAAAAATCATTCGATTTTTTCCGCTTTAAACCCAAAATTAAATAAACTATGAAAAAAACTACTTGGGTTCTAAAATGCTGATAGGAATAATACACTCTTCCAGTGAAATTCCCCCATGCTGGTAAGTTTCTTTATAGTAATTAACAAAATGATTGTAATTCTTAGGATAAGCCAGGAATATATTGTTTTTGGCAAAAATATATTTCGAACTTAAGTTTCCTTTGGGAAGGAAAAGTTTTTCAGGATTGGTAATCGCCCATACATCACTGTCATCATACGTTAAGCTTTTTCCTGTTTTATATCTGATATTAGTAGACGTTTCTCGGTCTCCTACCACTTTACTTGGCTTTTTCACATACACCGTCCCGTGGTCTGTCGTGATGATCAGTTTGTATCCGTTTTCTGCTGCCGTTTTTATAATCTTCAGTAAAGAAGAATTTTCAAACCAGTTGAAAGTAAGAGAACGGAACGTTTTATCATCACGGATCAGCTGATCTACAATATGATTATCTGTTTTTGCGTGCGAAAGAATATCGATAAAGTTATATACAATTACCAAAAGGTCATTGTTTTTATGCTGGTTAAAATCATCATAGATCTTTCGTTCAAAATCAGCATTCAGTACCTTTAGATACTTCATAGATTTTGATCCCAAACCTATTCTTTTCATTTGATCTTCCAGGAAGTCACGTTCAAATTCGTTTTTGTTTCCCTCTTCATTATCATTAAACCATTTATCCGGGAAACGTTTTTCGATCTCAGACGGCATTAATCCTGCAAAGAAAGAGTTTCTCGCATACTGTGTAGCCGTAGGAAGGATACTGTAGTAATAATCTTCCGATATCTTATTGTAATATTTTGTAAATAAAGGTTCAATCACTTTCCACTGGTCGAAACGAAGATTATCTACCATCAGTAAAAGAACTTTTTCTTTCTCCACCTCAGGTTTCACCTTTTCCTTGAAAAGGGTGTGGCTCATAAGAGGTTTGTCTGAATCATTAAGCCAGTCTGCATAATTTTTTTCAATAAACTTGGCAAACTGAATATTGGCTTCTTCCTTCTGAGACTGCAGAAGGTCTGCAAATTCATTATCTGCTACCTTATCAAATTTGATTTCCCAGCTGAGAATTTTTTTATAATATTCTGCCCATTCCTGATACGTTCTCAGGTAGGATAGTTCCATAGAAAGATTTCTGAATTCCTGCTGGTATTGTAAAATTGTTTTTTGTTCAACAAGATTATCTTCCTGAAGATTTTTCTTTAGAGAAAGTAATATCTGGTTAGGATTTACAGGCTTTAGTATATAATCGGCAATCTGAGATCCGATAGCCTCTTCCATAATGTGTTCTTCTTCACTTTTGGTAACCATTACAATCTTTAAGGAGTTGTCTTTCTCCTTAATCATAGGAATAGCTTCCAGTCCGGAGATACCCGGCATATTTTCATCAATTAATGTTAAAGCAAATTTCTCTGAATCCATAAGTTCCAAAGCCTCGTTCACATTATTAACGGGGGTTACATGATAACCCTTTTTTTCTAAAAATACGATATGAGGTTTAAGTAAATCTATTTCATCATCGATCCATAATATCTTTTCTGACATAATTTATTTTTTACATGGTTATTCTATCAAAATGTTGACCAATTCCTTTTAAAATCTCACAAAATAGAAAGATTAAAAGTTAAATATAAGTTAAATGAAAATACCGTTTGATATTTCACATTTTTGTTTCATTCAATCAGTGGTTGTTATATATTCCAAAGCCCTTTCCAGTACTTCATCTTTTCCGTTTTTAATCCCTTCCACAGTCGGTTTTACAAAAATGTCCGGGATAATGCCTATCCTTTGTGTTTCTCTGCCATCCGGATAATACGCTCCAAGACCTGTGAACCGGGTGTCAAGATCTGCAATTTTAAATATAATTACATCTCCGTTGGCTCCTGAAGTATTGCTCCCGATAATTTTTGCTCTCGGATGCTGCTTGAACATCATTGTTGTGGTCTCTGCCTGGCTTTGGGTACTTTCATCTACTAAAACGATTACATTCCCTTTATAGTATTCAGGATTCTTACGGCCTGTAACATTTTTTCTGCTGTAAAATTTACCGGGATAATAAGGATCAGGAAAAGTAAACTGATAGTAAACCGAAGGTTCGGGAAGTAAAAGATAGCTTAAAGGGATTATTGTTTGCTTAGGGTAATTTCTAAGATCAAAGATCAGAGATGCTGCAGATTTTAAATCATCATACATTTCATTCAGATCTTCCTTCTCGATAATTTCCATATTCACATACCCAATTTTCTTTTCCTTATCTATGAATTTCCATTTTTTTGGCGTTTTCTTTTTCTCATGACTAATATCCCTGACAAAATACGTTTTGGTTTTTATTTCCATATTTTGTCCTTCTCTTTCAATTTTTACAGAAACAGAATCGCTGTTACTGAAGAGAAGCTTGTCTTTTATCTTGTTCACTTTGCCCCAGGAATTAGAGGCGGGAACATATTTTCCCAGACTGTTGATGATTTGCGGAATTGTTTTCCCTTCTATATCATAAATAACGTCTCCCGTGTGCAGAGGATTTTTATCCCGGGGTTTTGTGGTATTGATTTTTGTAATCACCAGTTTTCCTTCGGCATAGGAATACTCTACAGGGATTTTTCGGTTCCCATATAGATTACGCTGTATTTCTTTTGAGGAGAGGTAGGCATGTGAGTCATCTGTTTTGGTGACCAGCTCAGCCAATGCTAAATGATAACTTTCATCATTATCGATCATAAGGAATTTAGAAATCATCTCTGTAAGAACATCATTCCAGTTCTGATCGGTTTCATATTTATAAGGAAAAAAATACGCAACATAATTCCAGTATCTGAATAGCTCCAGCAGGCTGGCCGCTTTTGAAGTGAATTTTGAACCATAAGACTTTTCATTTCTGAAATATATTTTTCTTCCGCTTATCCCAAAATAATAATGATCTCCAAGATTTCTGTTGTTTTCGATATAGTGAAGTTTCTGAGACAGATCTCTGGAAAAAATTTGAGGATGATCTATCCAGCTCAGATCAAAATTTTTAAGAAAATAAACTTTATTTTCCTTGATGGAGCATTCTTTACAGGGAGCAACTTCTCCCAGGCTTGTAATCCAGTCAGAATAAAGATTATTTAAAGCCTGTTGGTCATTAACAGAACCAAGTTCATCAATCTTTTGAAACAGTTGTTGATCCCAGTTCAGGTTTCCTTTTGCCACATGAGGATGGTAATATTTTAAGAATCCCCAAACTCTGCAGAGGGATTCCAGTTTTTGTGACTCAGTTACAAGTTGTGCGGAAAAATTTAAACTTAAAAATAATAAAAGGAAAAGAGAATGTTTTCTCATTAAGGGGTATCGTGTTTTCTCTCAAAGATAAATCTTTACTACAACAACCGCAAAGGTTTTCAAAAAAATATTGAATTCAGAATAAAAATGAATCAGGGAGATTTTCAACCTTATAAGAATGGTGTCATTTTTGAAAAAATATGAATGTTATCAGTTTTTAAACCGTATATTTTAATGGTAATTTAATAAAAGGCTCAATTTTAAAATGCCTAACTTTGTTTATTAATATTTGAAGTTTCAATGCAGAATAAGCTAAAAATCATCAACGATCCTGTTCACGGATTTATCAAAATTCCACACGAAATTTTATTTGATATCATCGAGCATCCTTACTTTCAGAGATTAAGAAGAATCGGGCAGACCGGGCTTTTGAACCTGATATTTCCAGGTGCTACCCATACAAGATTTCATCATGCTCTGGGAGCGATGCATCTGATGTTTACTGCATTGGAAACATTGAAGCAAAAAGGTGTCAAAATTTCTGAGGAAGAGGAAAAAGGAGCGATGCTGGCCATTCTGATGCATGATATTGGTCATGGCCCGTTTTCCCATGCACTGGAAAGTATGCTGATGGACGACTGGCACCATGAAAATCTTTCTTTGCTGCTGATGAATAAGCTTAATGAAGAATTTGACGGGCAGTTATCAATGGCTATTGAAATGTTTCAAGGGAAATACCATAGAAAATTTTTCAACCAGCTGATATCTTCTCAACTGGATGTTGACCGTTTGGATTATCTGAAAAGAGATAGCTTTTTTACAGGGGTATCAGAAGGAAATATCAATACACAGAGGATTATTTCTATGATGAATGTCTGTGAAGAAGGTGAATTGGTGATTGATGCCAAAGGAATTTATTCCATTGAAAATTTTCTGACAGCCAGAATGTTCATGTATTGGCAGGTCTATTATCATAAAACGTCAGCATTAGCAGAATTTCTTCTGGTTAAGATCCTTGAAAGAGCAAAATACCTGATTTCTCAGGGAACAGAGCTTCCTGCAACAGATAACCTGAAATATTTTTTATACCGTGGAAAGAGTGCTGCAACGGATGAAGATATAGAAAGATTTACGAATCTTGATGACAATGATGTGATTCAGGCGATGAAAGAATGGCAGAATTCAGATGATTTTGTGTTGTCGTACTGGTGTAAATGTGTAATTCAGAGAAATTTGCCTAAAACAATTATTTCATCGCATCCGTTTGGAAAGGAAATCATTGATGAAAAAGTAAAAAATACCAATGAATTTTTCAAAATCGATAATGGAACAGAATTGGTCCATGAAATAAAAAGAAAACTTTTACCTTATCATGCAGAGAAGCAGCCCATCTATTTACTGCATAAAAATGGTAAAAGAACAAGGCTTCATGAGTCGGAAGATCAACTTTTATCAGGGTTAATTGTAAATAAAACAACCCGCTATATCCTTATGTTTCCAAGAGATATCTCCAGACTAGACTCTTAAATAATATTAAAATTTACGATCTGAAACCAAAAAATGTTTGCAAATTCTAGAATTTCTTATCTTTGCAGAATATGGAATTTACAGCTTCGCAAATTGCAAGTTTTATCGACGGAAAAATTATAGGTGACGAAAATGCACTTATTACCGGCGTTTCACCGATCGAGAGCGGAGAATCCGGTCATCTTTCTTTTGTTGCGCAGGATCGTTTTGCGCATCATTTAGATAATTCAAAATGTTCAGTACTTATTGTTACCGAGAC
>JASLCD010000141.1 GCA_030146295.1 Chryseobacterium sp. | reverse complement strand
AACTGAATAAATTCATATAAAATCCCATGATTGGTTAAAAGTAATAATCCATCCTTCGTATAATCATCCTGAAATGCAAAAAATCCTTCCGAAGCGGGAAATGTCTGAACAATATCCACTTTTCCTCCCAAAAGTTCTTCCATTTTATCGCGGTAAGGCTCATAATTCACTCCGCCTGTAACAATTAACTGAAGATTCGGGAAAATTTGCTTGATTTTTTTACCGTGTTTTTCAATTAATTTTTCAAAATACATGATCAGCCAAGGTGGAATCCCGGAAATTAGGGTCATATTTTCCTTTTCAGTTTCCTCGACAATTTTATCAACTTTCGCCTCCCAGTCTTCCATAATATTGGTTTCCCAGCTTGGCAGCCGGTTTTTCTGAAGATAATTCGGGATATGGTGGGCTACAATACCGGATAATCTTCCTGTTTTTATTCCAAAAACCTCTTCCAGTTCAGGACTTCCCTGAAGAAAAATCATTTTTCCATTGACAAAGTCTGCATTATTCTTTTTACTGATATAATGAAATAGAGCACTTTGGGCGCCGGCAACCTGAAGAGGCATTCCTTCTTTAGAGATCGGAATATATTTAGATCCGGAAGTCGTTCCCGAAGTTTTGGCAAAGTATTCAGGAGTTTCCGTCCAAAGAATATTGGCCTGTCCTTTTTTCACACGCTCTATATAAGGTTTAAGATCTTCATAATCTGCTACCGGAACTCTGTCTTGAAAATCTTTCACAGAACGGATGTTTTCAAAATCATGTTCCCGGCCAAAAAGTGTTTTTTGAGCCGTATCGACTAGAGAAAGTAATAAATCCTCCTGGTTTCTCTCTGCATTTTTTTTGAAATTCTCCGCTTTTTGGACATGTTTCTTTGCCCAAATCAAAGCCGCATTTTTCTTGAAGAAGTTTAACATGGGTCAAATTTATAAATAAGTAGAGAATATGGAATCATTTTTTACAAAGCTTCACATAAAAAAACCGACGGAACAAGTTCCACCGGCTTTTCGAAATTTGATTATGAAAATAACAACTATATGTTAATGTTACGCTTATTTATTCTCCTTGTATCTTTTATCAGGAGTACCGTCTTTTTTCAGGTGCTTATTGTCTTTATATCTTTTGTCCGGAGTACCGTCTTTTTTCATTTTGACAGCCGGTTGAGCAGGTTTCGCTGCTTTTGCATCCATTGCCGGTTTTGCAGCTTTTACTTCAGCTGGTTTTGTGGCTTTTGCAGTAGTTGCCTTTACAGGCGGATGAGCCGGAGTACTTTTAGCGGGAGCAGTCTGCTGAGCAGTAGCAAGGCCTAATCCTAAGATTAGTGACATTGCAGATAATAATTTTTTCATATGAATTACTGTTTGTTTTTGTTGAATAAAGATATACAAAAAGCAGGCTAGAAAAATTGTATTTTTAAACTTAACTAAAGTTTATTACAGCTTAAAAAAAAATTAAAACGGTTCATTTTCAGTGAAAAAGCCTGTCTTCAAAGATGAAAACAGGCTTTGTTACTATATAAAAAGACAATTAACGCGTACAGTTGGCTGTCCAGGTTTTGCCATCTTTTGTATATAAGATTTTTAAGACGTTGTTGTCAATTCTGATATAAGAGGTCCCTGTGGAACCAATCATAACAAGGGTATGATCTCCTTCCTGATTAAACTCTATCCCGTTGAGATCGGGAATGCTGTTTGAGAAAGCGAAATTATACTTGGTACCGCTGGCGATCTTCGTCACAAAAACACTTCCGTTATCTGTACTTACATTAGTGGATCCGCCATCTTTATAAGAAATGCTGCCTTTGTAGGTTCCTGCGAAAAATTCATTGTTTACAGGGTCGTCATCCTTGCTGCACGACGAAAAAGATAATGCTGTACATAGAAGCAGTATCATAACTCCTAAGATTTTAATTGCTTTTTTCATAATACTTAAATGTTTGGTAAGCTTAAAATCCCAAACACTATGCCATGTGGGAATAATTGTTTTTTTTTTAACGGGTTCTTATATAAGTTTGTAAAAATTTAAGATTTATTAGGCTAAGTCATTCATTATAAATCTGAAAGTCACCCGGTTTTTTAAAGGAAGAAAAAAATATCCGTACCTTTGTACATCATAAACGGTTTCGGAAAACTCCCGAAATCGCTTTTGTCGTTTATACCATACTATTTATGCAATTAAAATCCATCAACGAAAAGTTTCTTCCAGATCTGATGCAGAAAGAGTTCGGGAAAGAAATTTTCACTCAGTTAGAAAACAACCAGCATATTGCTGTAAAAGGAAATGCCGGATCTTCAGTTTCTATTTTTGTGGCTGAACTTTTTTTGGTTCAGAAGAAAAATATTCTTTATCTGATAGATGATAAAGAGGATGCATTGTATGCCAATACAGAGATGGAAGATCTTCTTGGTAAAGAAAAGGTGTTGTATTTTCCGGCCACCCATCTTGAACCTTATCAGGTGGAAAAAACACAAAATGCCAATCTGGTTTTAAGAACCGAGGTTTTAAATAAAATCAATTCCGGGAGGTCTCCGAAAGTCATTGTGGCTTATGCTGGTGCACTGT
>JASLCD010000134.1 GCA_030146295.1 Chryseobacterium sp. | reverse complement strand
TGATGTTCGTCTTCGATACATCTGCCACATGAGATGATTTACAAGCGCTTATCATACATGTTAAAACCAGAATAAGACCGAAAAAATGAATTTTCCTCATCCTATGATGTTTTAGATTGGCAAACAAAATCAGATGTTGGAAATTTTTCTGTTTTTTTGATACCGTTAAAACCACCTTCTATTTCAGTGAAGTTCCTGATACCGTTTGAATTAAGGATGCTTGCCGCAATCATGCTTCTGTATCCGCCTGCACAGTGAAGGAAGAAATGTTCCGAATCATCAATTGTGCGTGCCCAGTCGCTGATAGTATCTAATGGCTTATTATAAGCGTTATTAATATGTTCTGCAGAATATTCAGTTAGTTTTCTTACATCAATTACCTTGCTGTCTTCTGTAAATACTTCTGCAAATTCAGCCGGAGAAATTCTTTTGATCTCATCCGTTTCTTTACCTGTATTTTTCCAGGCTTCAAAACTTCCTTTCAGATATCCAACCACATTATCAAATCCTACTCTGCTTAGTCTGGTAATCACTTCCTCTTCTGTTCCTTCATCAGCAACCAATAGTAAAGGATGATTTACATCTACTATAAGATTTCCCACCCATGGTGCAAAATCTCCTTTTAATCCGATGTTGATAGAGTTGGGTACAAAGCCTATATGAAAGTCAGCCGCCGCTCTTGTGTCTAAAATCAAGGCTCCCATTTCTTCTGCCAATGCTTCGAAATCTTCTGCAGCAACTGGCTGTAGTCCTTTGTTCATTACTACATCCAGACTTTCATAGCCGCCTTTATTCAATGCTACATTCATTCCGAAATACTTTGGAGGAGCAGTCAGTCCGTCCAATACTTCTTTGATAAAAGATTCTTTATCAGGCTGGTTAAGTGCGTAGTTAGTCTTTTTTTGGTTTCCTAAAATGTCAACAGTTTCCTTCTGCATATTTTTTCCACATGCAGAACCTGCACCGTGAGCCGGATAAACAGTGATGCTGTCATCTAAAGGCATAATTTTATTTTGAAGGCTGTCATACAGAATACCTGCAAGATCTTCTTGTGTAAGATTGGTTGCTTTCTGAGCCAGATCAGGTCTGCCTACATCTCCCAAAAATAAAGTGTCGCCTGTGAAAATGGCGGTTTCAATACCGTTTCCATCAATTAAAAGATAAGTACTGCTTTCCATCGTATGACCCGGCGTGTGCATTACCTTGATTTTTATTTTCCCAATCTCAAAGATCTGGTCGTCCTCTGCTATAATGGCTTCAAATTCAGGGGCAGCAGTAGGCCCGTATACAATAGGTGCACCTGTTTTTTTGCTTAGATCCAGATGTCCGGAAACAAAATCAGCGTGGAAATGAGTTTCAAAAATATATTTTAACGTAACGTTGTCTTTTTCCAAGCGATCAAGATAAGGTTTTACCTCTCTTAGCGGATCAATAATCACAGCTTCATTCTCTGATACAATATAATAGGCACCCTGAGCCAGACAGCCCGTATATATTTGTTCAATTTTCATTGGGGTCTTTTTTTAATGAGTTAAAGATACAAAGTATTAGATAAATTCTAAATGAAATGTTAAATCCCATTGATAGTTTCTTTCAATACTTTGTTAAACGTATGTTTAGTATATCTTGTTTTTCAGCAAAAAGAATGCCTTATATGGAGACAATAGGTGAATGCTGTTTTATATCATGTTTAGCTTTTGTAAACTTTCTGGTATTTAAAAAAATAATAATCGTGGTTTAGAATTTGATTATCCAAGAACAAATTTATTTTCAAAAGGAATAGATGGAAGTTCTTCAGAAAATATCTTTACATATTTTACAAAAAATTTTATATTTATAAGATAAAAAAAGCGATCAGATGGCAGATAAAACACAATTTATTGAAGAACTAAATGCGAGATACACTCCAAAAGGAGAACATATTATATTAGGAAAAGGAATGCTGGATGGAGAAGTCGTTACAGAAGTAAATGTAACAATTCCCCTGAAAACAATTAATCGTCATGGCCTTATTGCCGGAGCTACGGGAACGGGTAAGACCAAAACATTGCAGGTGTTTGCAGAACAGCTTTCCCATGCGGGAATTCCATCTTTGGTTCTTGATATTAAAGGAGATTTCTCCGGGATAGCAGAACCGGGTCAGATGAACCCTGTCATTGAGGAAAGATATGCTAAAACACAGCTCCCTTACAATCCACAGAGCTTTCCGGTAGAGCTGATGAGTATTTCCGGTGGAGAAGGAGTGAAATTGAGGGCTACCGTTACAGAATTCGGACCTGTCTTGCTAAGCAAAATCCTTGAACTGAATGATACTCAGCAAAGCATCATGTCTATTGTCTTCAAATACTGTGATGATAAAGGACTTCCATTGATTGATCTTAATGATCTGAAGAAAGTATTACAGTATGTGACGGATAATGCTCAGGGAAAAGCCGAGCTTGCAGCTAATTACGGTTCTATTGCCTCAGCATCTCTTGGAACAATTTTAAGGTCTATTGTTGCTTTAGAACAACAGGGAGCCGCAGGTTTCTTTGGTGAATTAAGCTTTGATGTTCAGGATTTACTGGAAACAAGAGACGGAAAAGGAGTGGTTAATATTTTAAGAGTATCAGACATTCAGAACAAACCGCAGCTTTTCTCTACGTTTATGCTTTCGCTTTTTGCCGAAATATACATGACATTCCCTGAAGAAGGAGATAGCGGAAAACCGAAGCTGGTATTGTTTATCGATGAGGCACACTTGATTTTTGATGAAGCTTCCAAAGCTCTCCTTTCGCAGATTGAAACAATGGTAAAACTTATTCGTTCCAAAGGAGTAGGGATCTATTTCATTACCCAGATTCCAGGGGATGTTCCGGAAAATGTACTTTCTCAATTAGGATTAAAGATCCAGCATGCTTTGAGAGGCTTTACAGCAAAAGATAAAAAAGAAATTACCAAAGCCGTCGAAAACTATCCTACTACAGAATACTACAATGCTTCCAACCTGATTCAGAATTTAGGAATTGGGGAAGCGTTTGTAACGGCTCTGGATGAAAAAGGAATACCTACCCCATTAGTGCATACTTACCTGATCTCTCCAGAGTCAAGAATGGACGTGCTGAGCCCGGCGGAAATCTCAGATTTGACCTCAAAATCTGCACTTGTTGCAAAATATGAAGAGGCTATTGACAGAGAGTCTGCTTATGAAATGCTAACCAACAGAATGGAGCAGGCAGCACAAAATCCAGCTCCTGCACAGAAAACAAGACCGGTAAAAGAAGAACCGGGAATGTTTGAACAGGTATTGCAGAGTAAAGCCGGCCGTACATTTACCAATACGCTGATGAGAGAAGGAGCAAAAGCGATTCTCGGAATGTTTGGTCTGGGGGGCAGAAGAAGATAATTTGGGGGATAATATGGCATGGCCTGCTGGATTTTGACATATTTTTTGTTATTTTAGCAGGTTATCTTTACTTAACAGTGAGAAACTAAACCTTATTTTATTGGGGAATAAAAACAGAGGTTTTGAATATGAATTATAAAACAGCAGTTAACACACATTAAAATGTATTCAATTATAGATATAGAAAGTAATGGTGCAGGTTATAGAAATGAATGCATTATAGATATTGCCATCTACAGATATGATGGTCAGAAAATTACGGACCAGTTTATATCCCTTGTGAACCCTGAAGGAGATATTACCCCTTTTGTACAGAAGTTGACCAGTATTACCCCAAAGATGGTCAAAACCGCTCCTAAATTTCACGAAATCGCCAAAAGAGTTATTGAAATTACTCAAAATACAACGTTGGTAGGTCATAATATCGATTTTGATTACAGAATGCTTCGTCAGTCCTTCAAAAGGCTGGGTTATGATTTTAAAATCAATACTTTAGATACCATTCCGTTAGCTAAAAAGCTGATTCCCGATGAGGTAAGTTATTCATTGGGAAAACTTGTGAAATCATTAGGTATTCCTTTGACCAATCACCATAGAGCTGAAGGGGATGCAAGAGCGACATTGGAGCTTTTTAAACTTCTCGTTTCAAAAGATATAGAAAATGAGATCATTCAGAAACAGCACGAAGAGTCTAATGCAAAAACCTATATCAATAAGATCAAAGAGCTTACCCAGGATCTTCCCAATGATAAAGGCTTTGTCTATTTTCAGGATGAAGCAGGACGTATTATTTTCTCTGATTATGTTCAGGATATCAACAAATTTTCCAAAAAGGTTTTTAATTCCAAATCAAAGAAATGGGAGAAGATCCAAAAAGATGTTGAGCAGATTAATTTTGAACTCACAGGAACAGATATTATTGCAAAACTGATCCTGAATTCCAAGAATATTAAAAAGAAAGAGGTGCTGCCTTTTGGGCTTTATTTCAGGAGCAATAAATATGTTGTTGAAAAAAATACACTTAATAAAACAGAAAAGCCGGGATTGAAATTCAGGTCATTTACCCAGGGGACAAAAGCAGTTCAGTTTATTGCTTCTCAGGAAGAATTTAATGATTATACTGCACTGAAACAGAAAATAGAATTCAGAAAAAGAAATGAACTGTGGCTGGGATCGGGAAGAAAATTGGGCGAAAAATTATTTTTAATCATCGAAAACGGAAAAGTGATTTCATTTGGTTTTTATGAGTTGTTTACACAGATTCAGACTCTAAGTAAGCTGGCTAAATTAAAAATTGACCTTCCGTTATTTTCCGCAGATTTGAATAATGAATTACAGCTGGCACTGCTTCGGGGTGACTTTGAGACCCTGCCGCTGCCGAAATGATAATAGAATTTAGACATTACAGATCTCTGTCGGGAAGGCAGGGCTTTTGAAATCAATTTTCGAAAAATAAAAAATAAATAGTATTTTTGCAAAAAATAAATAGTAGCAATGCAAAATTTTAAACAAATAAAAACTGGAAAAAAGGGAGCTGTAAAGTTTTCTAAGGTTTGGAATATTTAAAAGAGTTGTCTTGCATAAAAAATAATCAATGTGGCAGACTCTTTCTCGAAGGATCTGTCTTTTTTTATGTTAAAATGAAATTATGAATTCAAAAGAATTACTAAAGATTGCCAATGAGTTTGGCACACCGGTGTACGTTTATGATGCGGAGTCCATCAAAGTTCAATATGAAAAACTTACATCTTCTTTTTTAAAACATACAAAGTTCTTCTATGCAGCGAAGGCGTTGACAAACATCAATATCCTTAAGTATGTCAAGAACCTGGGTGCTTCTTTGGATTGTGTATCTATTAATGAAGTTAAACTTGGATTAAAGGCAGGATTTCCAAAAGAAAAAATACTGTTTACTCCCAATTGTGTTGACTTGGCTGAGATAGAGGAAGCAATGACTTTTGGTGTTCATATTAATATTGATAACATTTCTATTCTTGAGCAATTCGGGAACAAATACGGAAATACATATCCTATTTTAGTAAGAATTAATCCGCACATTTTTGCCGGAGGTAACTATAAAATTTCAACGGGGCATATCGACAGTAAATTCGGTATTTCTATTCACCAGGTTCGTCACATCGAAAGAGTAATGAAAAGTACCAACCTGAATGTGGAAGGGCTTCATATGCATACAGGAAGCGAGATCAAAGATCCTGATGTATTTCTGCAGGCTTTGGATATCATGTTGGAGCTTTCTGAGCATTTCCCGAACCTGAAATATCTGGATATGGGAAGTGGTTTCAAAATCCCTTATCAGGACAGTGAAGAAGAGACTGACGTTAAAACATTAGGAAAAAAAGTAGAAAAAGTAATCTCTGAGTTTTCAAAAAATACCGGGAAGAAATTCGAATTATGGTTTGAACCAGGAAAATTCTTGGTTGGAAAAAGCGGATACTTATTGGTTAAAGCTAATGTGATCAAGCAGACAACAGCTACTGTTTTTGTAGGTGTGAATTCCGGATTCAACCACCTTATCCGTCCTATGTTCTATGATTCTTACCACATGATTGAAAACCTATCCAATCCGAAAGGAGCAGAAAGAATTTATACGGTAGTTGGAAACATCTGTGAGACCGATACCTTTGCATGGGACAGAAAGCTGAACGAAGTAAGAGAAGGAGATATCCTTGCTTTCCATAATGCAGGAGCGTATGGTTTTGAAATGAGTTCAAACTTCAACTCAAGATTAAAGCCTGCTGAAGTACTGTTCTTGGATGGAAAAGCGCATTTGATCCGTAAAAGAGACGAGTTTGAAGATTTATTGAGAAATCAGATCGAAGTTGTGATGTAAAATCCGAAACATATAATATAAACAGCCGCCTTTTTGGGTGGCTGTTTTGTTTTGCTGGTAACCTAAACCTCACAGGTTTTCAAAACCTGTGAGGTTTAAATGGTAAAAGAATTCAAAATTAAATTACAAGTTTTTAACATTGAGTGAGGGATGGAGTCTCAACTTTATTAGCTAAATTTGATAGAAATAGGAAGGTTATTATCCTTTTCAAATACTATATTCACCAAAAAACAACCACCAAAACAGAGTAATTATGGCAAAAAACATCGCAGAGCAGATTGTTGAAATGCTCGAAAATGCCAATGTGAAAAGAATTTATGCAGTAACCGGTGACAGCCTCAATCATCTGAATATTGCTGTCAAAAAAAGCAGCATCCAGTGGATCCATGTGCGGCATGAAGAGGTAGGCGCTTATGCAGCGGCGGCAGAAGCAGAGCTTGATGGCTTGGCAGTTTGCGCAGGGAGTTGTGGCCCGGGACACGTTCATCTCATCAATGGAGTGTATGAAGCACACAGATCTCACGTTCCCATGCTGGTGATTGCTTCCACCATTCCCAGTGAGGAAATGGGAATGGACTACTTCCAGGAGACCAATACTATAAAACTGTTTGATGACTGCAGTTATTATAATCAGATGATTACACGTCCGGAACAGGTGCAGAGAACTGTTCAAACCGCTATTCAGCATGCTATTTCAAAGAAAGGTGTAGCCGTGATAGGGCTTCCGGGAGATATTTCCGAACTGGATGCAGAAGAAGGATCTACTTCCACCCAGATTTTTAAAACCAATCCTGTTATAAGACCTTCAGATGATGAATTGAAACAGCTTGCAGCATTGGTGAACAACAGCAAAAAAGTAACTTTATACTGTGGAGTTGGAGCAGGGGAGGCAAGTGCCGAAGTTATAACATTGTCAAACCTTTTAAAAGCGCCTGTAGGATATTCATTCCGTGGCAAAATGGCGATTCAGCCAAATAATCCTAATGAAGTGGGGCTTACAGGGCTGCTGGGTTTCCCTTCCGCATATCATGCAATGCACGAAGCAGATCTGGTCCTTCTTTTAGGAACCGATTTTCCATACCAGAAATTCATGCCTTTAAAAAATAAAATTGTACAGATAGATGAAAGCCCGGAACGATTGGGGCGAAGAGCAAAACTGGAATTAGGTCTTGCAGGAGATGTCAAAGAAACGATAAAAGCATTACTGCCTTTATTGGAAGAAAAAACAGACGTGCACTTCCTGAATGAGCAGCTTGCGTTTTATGATAAAGTAAAAGAAAATCAGTTAGAATATGTAAAAGACTTTGGAAAAGAGAATGCAATTCAGCCGGAATATGTTGCGCATACTTTGGACAAGCTTGCTAAAAAAGATGCTGTTTTTACTGTTGATACCGGCATGTGCTGTGTATGGGGAGCCCGTTTTATTACAGGAACAGGTGAAAGAAAGATGCTGGGTTCCTTTAATCACGGATCAATGGCCAATGCAATGCCTATGGCCATCGGAGCAGCATTATCACATCCGGAAAAACAGATAATTGCAATGTGCGGGGACGGAGGATTATCTATGCTGCTGGGAGATATGGCAACTATTTTCCAGTATAAATTACCAGTAAAACTGATCGTTTTCAACAACAGAGCTCTCGGAATGGTAAAGCTGGAAATGGAAGTGGGCGGAATGCCGGATAATGAAACAGATATGATCAATCCTGATTTTGCAATGGTGGCCCATGCAATGGGTTATCCAGGTAAGAATGTACACCTTCCTGAAGAGGTAGAAAGTGCCATCAAAGAATGTTTGGATCACAACGGCCCTTATCTTCTTAATATTTTTACCAATCCCAATGCACTTGCACTTCCTCCTAAAATTGAGTTTGATCAGATCATGGGGATGACAAAATCTATGGCACAGCTCATGCTGGGTGGTAAAATGGATGAGGTTTTTGAAACGGTGAAGAGCAATTATAAGCATATCAAAGGCCTCCTGTAAGACCATAAGAAATACAATCAAAGAGGCGATGGAATTCAGAACCTCTATGTAAAACTTCATGCTTTGCGTGAAGTTTTTCTTTTTTATAAATGAGCTAAATATTTACCTTTGTCTATTATTAGAAAACAAAATTATGAGAACGATATTTTTATTTTTAGCCTTATGTGCAGCGAATTTTTCATTTGCACAGGATCAGGAAGAGCGTGATGATTCTTTCATCAGAGAAAGCAATAAAAATCTTTTAAAAATAGATATTAAAGAGCCGTTTATGCAGGTTGCTGTGAAATGCAGTGATTTTAAACCGGCAGCTTATGAAGGTGGTGTTGCCGCTTATAAAGATATTCTGAACAAGTATATGTATGCTTATCTGAATTCTGATTTCTATGCCCTTACAGGTGACTTTACTTTTACCCTGGTACTTGATGCCAACGGAAAAGTAGTGGATGTAAAAGGGATGCCCAAAGTAACCAACAGTCAGGTTTTTTTTGATGATATGCAGTATGTCGTGAGGAGAATAAAGAAAAACTGGACTCCGGCATCTTGTAACGGACAGCCTGTAGCTTCACAGATCAAAGTGAAAATGAACTTCTCTTCAATGTCAGCTGATATCGATTAGCAAATGAAAAAGTATCTTTTAATTTTATCCTTATTTCTTTTTGGTTTTAAAGGGTTCTCTCAGGAAACAACGGCTCAATATCAGTATGGTGCAGATTTTCAAAAAGCAGAATTCCCGGGAGGTGATGATGCCTTTAGAAAAGAGTTTTTGAACATGGTTCACGCCTATATTGATGTGGCTCTATATGCAATTAAAGGAGAAGTTACTTTTGTCTTTAATATCGATCCGAAAGGGAAGGTTGATAAAGTGGACATTCTTCCTAAGTTCAAAAACAGCGAAACTTTTATCGATGATATGAAGTATGCCGCCAAAAAGGTAAAAGGAAAGTGGAAACCAGCTACCAAAAATGGTGTTCCGGTAGACTCTAAAATGATAATGAAAATCAGGTTTGATAACAATACCTATGATCATGATTAGAAAAATTCTACAGTTAATGGGCCTGATTTTGGTTTGTGCTGCAGGAAAAGCGCAGACATTTGATCTTCTTCAAGGTGATATGAATCCTTACAAAGGAGGTGCTGTACAGTTTTATAAAGATTTGAATAGAGTTCTGATTGAAAGTCATTCAGAGCATTGCAATAACAGAATGTCTGAAATGTTTCTGGCTGAACTTGAAATCGAAAAAGGACAGGCTAAAATTATTAATAAAACTCTTTCTGATAATTGCCCTACAACCGTATTTGTAAAGGCTCTCGATGAAATAAACAGGCTAAAGAAATGGAAAAAAGGTGCGGATGTACAGAAATATGTTTCCATTATTTTCTATCCTATCGATTATTTTGACAACTTTAAAGAAAATTATACAACGCAAGGGTTACATAAATATGCTGAATTTCCCGGCGGAATGGGAGAATTCCGAAACCGTCTGATCACGAATCTGAAAAACCAGAACATCAGAAATGCAGATGGAGTAACAGCTGAAATACAATTTAAAGTTAATCAGGAAGGTGTTCTACATGATATTAGAATACAACCTGATGATTTACAGGGTGATATCAAAAACAAGGTCATGAAAGCTGTAGAGCAGATTACCGAAAAATGGCAGCCGGAATCTTTCCGGAGCGTTCCAATAACATCCAGTTTCACAATGAGTGTAACTTTATGATTTTGTTAAAATAATAGCGCTGACATTCTGTCACAATATTTTGTATCTTTGCAAACTTATTTGTTCGTAATTTAAAATTGCGGATCTTAAATTGATTATCGTGCAGGAAAAATATATAGACGAGACGAAACAGGGCGAAGCTTTTGCCATTGCTGAAAGACCGGAAAATTCTAAAAAACTGTTTTTAGAAAGCTATGGCTGTCAGATGAATTTCTCTGACTCTGAAATTGTTGCCTCTATCCTTAATGAACAAGGATATAATACAACAATGAAGGTAGAAGAAGCAGACCTGATTCTTTTAAATACATGTTCCATCCGAGAAAAAGCAGAGCAGACTGTGAGAATGCGGCTTTCCCAGTTCAAAAACCTGAAAAAAGAAAAACCGAATATGACGGTGGGTGTTTTGGGTTGTATGGCAGAAAGACTGAAAACCAAATTCTTAGAAGAAGAACAACTGGTTGATCTTGTGGTAGGACCCGATGCCTATAGAGATTTACCCAATCTTTTAAAAGAAACCGATGATGGAAGAGATGCCATCAATGTAATCCTTTCCAAAGAAGAAACCTATGCAGATATCAATCCGGTTCGTTTAGGCGGAAACGGTGTTACGGCCTTTGTTACAATTACCAGAGGCTGCGATAATATGTGTACATTCTGCGTGGTTCCCTTTACCAGAGGAAGAGAAAGAAGCCGTGATCCACACTCTATTATTGATGAATGTAAGGATCTTGCCAACAGCGGATATAAAGAAATTACCCTTTTAGGACAAAATGTAGACTCTTACCTTTGGTATGGAGGAGGGCCTAAAAAAGATTTTGCCAAAGCTTCTGAAATGCAGAAAGCAACAGCCGTTACCTTTGCCCAGCTTCTTGACTTGGTCGCGAAAGCAGTTCCGGAACTGAGAATCAGATTTTCCACTTCAAATCCACAGGATATGAATCTGGATGTTTTCAGAATGATGGCAAAACACGAAAATATCTGTAAATATGTACATCTTCCTGTACAAAGCGGAAGCAATAATATGCTTGAAGCAATGAACAGACAACATACCCGCGAAGAATACCTTGATCTGATCAGGAAAGCCAAGGAAATTGTTCCTGATGTATCTTTTTCTCAGGATATGATCGTTGGGTTCTGTAATGAAACAGAAGAAGATCACCAGGATACCTTAAGTCTGATGAGAGAAGTGGAATATGACTACGGTTATATGTTTGCTTATTCAGAAAGACCGGGAACCCCGGCTCACAAAAAAATGGAAGACAATATTCCGGCTGATGTGAAGCAGAGACGTCTTGCTGAGGTTATTGCACTTCAGGGCGAGCTTTCAAAACAAAGAATGAAATCTTATGTTGGAAGAATACACAAGATTCTGATTGAAGGAATTTCCAAAAAGAACAAAAACCAATGGAAAGGAAGAAATTCTCAGAATGCCGTATGTGTCTTTGATCAGCTTGAAGGCCAGAAAATAGGTGACATTGTGAACGTTTTTGTCTATGACAATACACAAGGCACACTTTTAGGGAGAACAGCGGAATAAGAGCAAGTTTTGGTCAAAACAATTTGTTTTTTTGCAATATTTTCCTTTGTTCTGGTAGCATGCCAGACTGAAAAGAATGCAAAAAAATACCCTGCCACAGTAGGAGATATCGAATTTGATAAAACGTTGGATGATGCGGGCTTTAAGAAGTGTGGCTCAGAAAAATGGGGACATTTCAGCTTTCAGTATTATCAGGGTACAAAGGAATTTAGCTACAAAGGCGAAAAGATTGCGATCACAGAAAAACTTGAAAAAGAAAATATATATTCTGAAAAGAAGATCAACGGGTATATTACCGTTAGATTTTTAGTAAATTGTGAAGGAAAGACAGGGATGTTCAGGTTACAGCATATGAGCCCGGATCTGATAGAAACCACCCTGGATGAAGAATTGGAAAATAAGCTGCTGCAGTTTACAAAATCACTCGATGGCTGGATGCCAAAAGAGGTAAAAGGTTTAAAAGTAGATTATTATCAGTATTTAACCTATAAAATTGAAAATGGAAAAGTTTCAGA
>JASLCD010000125.1 GCA_030146295.1 Chryseobacterium sp. | reverse complement strand
AGCGATAGCAGCTACGAATAATGACTTTTTCATAATAAATTAAATTTAATTTTGTTAATATTGTTTTATAAAATTTTCTTCTGTTCTGTTATTTGAACAAGACAAAGGTAGAGCAGTTAGAAAATTTGTTTATGAAAAATAATTGTAATACCTTTGTAAAATCGTTTTACAAAAAAACATAACTGATAATCAACAATTTAATTATTTTTTGAAAAATTGACAGATTTAGATCTATTACACTTTGAGCAGCTAAAAAAGGATGTTCAGGGTCAATACATAAAAGAACATACCCCTTCGCAGGATGACATATCCAAGTGGAAGGGTATAGATATTATATATTTTCAGGAAGACCTGCGCAAAAAAGCAAAAGGTAACATCAGTGAAAAGTCATTTTACACCTATTTCAAAAGTTCTCCGGTTACTAAATTACCCAGAATAGATATGCTCAATTTACTGAGTATTTATGCGGGATACGACTCTTGGTACGAATTCAAGAAACTGCATCTTTTTGCGGGTGAACTGTTACAGGAAAATGAAAATCCGGAGGAAGAAGAAATCAGTGAATCTGAAAAAACAGTTGCTGCGGCTCCGGAACTTCCGAAAACCGAGCTGCAACCTAAAAAAGTTGAAAATACTCCTACCGAAAATACTAATTTACAAAAATCAGATACTGAAAATCAACCAGTTAACCAAAACAAAAACACTGCTCAGGAAATCGAAATCACTCCTGTTCCGCCAAAGAAAAATTTCTTCAAAAAGAACGCCTGGGCATTGGTTACTTCCGTTTTGATTACGATCACTGGTCTTTTAGGTTTTAAAGATGTACTTTTTTCAAAAACTTATAAATATTGTTTCATTGATAAAGACAGAGGAGTTTCTGTGATCAATACCTTAGAAATAATGGTGGAAAAGGAAAATGAATCTCCATTGATGTACAAAATAAAGCCAGGAGAATGTTTTTATTATTCCACGAAAGATAAAAATTTAAAAATGCGCATCAGTGCACCTTTCTATGAGCCTCTTTTAGTTAATAGAAATTTAGAAAACGCACCTGAAGAGGAGAAAATAGAGCTGAAACCGGACGATTATAAGATGGCAGTATATTATTTCTCAATAAAAGATATCAAGGGCGGAAATCCTGATGAACAGTTTGCATTGATTAAGCAAAAAAGAAATCAGCTGGAAAACCTGATTAGCAGCAATGCTGTCATTTACCAGGTATATGACAATGATACCTACGGAATAGAAAGACTGGATAAACAGAAATATATCACTCTGGTAACGACTCCAACGACTTCACTGAAAAACCTGAATGTAATAGAAATGAAAAAGGATACCAAAGGTAAGATTGTATCCATCAAATTTAAAATTGCTACCACAAATGAAAAGAATAAGTAATTTTTTAATTTTTACCGTGCTTCTGACTTTATTTATTGCCTGTAACAATAAAACCTCAGAGGTAAGCGACCTTGATAAACTACGAAACAGTAACAATGAAAAAAGCTATCCTGCTGTGCAAATGGACAGCATGCAGGCCATCAATTCCATTACCAAACAGAAAGTTCAGGAACTTTTCGACCTGTCTACTCTTTACTTATCCGGAAACAGGAATACGGAAATAGATACTGTTATTTATTCACAGATGGAAAGCTACTTCCATAAACCGGATTCTTTGACATTCAAAAAATTATTGAAAGAACTGGACAGCATGAAAGTAAAAACCGCAAAGGTGAGCAATCTGAATGTATATAAAGAGTTTTATAAAAAAGACACATTGGACTATGCTAAGTTTAATGTAGAATATTTTGATAGTAAAAACAAGTCTTTGGGAAGTTTTGAAAAGAATGCACAATACATCCTGCTATCCACTTCCAAGCTCAAAAAAGAATTTAAATTTTACTTTTTAGATTTCTTTTCCCATCCGCTTAAGAAAGACAGTACTTCTGTAGGAGTAACCAAATAATCCAGGGGAATATCTTTTTCCCAGGCATCATCCACATATTCATCGGGGTCAAAGTAATTGACTCCGATTTTTTTGGTCTCTGCCGATATATTTTGGAATAAACCGTCATAGAAACCTTTTCCGTATCCTACCCTGTTTCCTTTGCTGTCACAATACAGCAATGGCGTAATCACATAATGAAAGTACTTTTCACCTGAATCTTCATTCGAAACAGGCTCTTCAATCCCCCAGCTGCTGGTTTCAAAAACAGTATCTTCAAAGATTTCAATATTAACAAGCTTATCACCTGCAATTTTAGGCACATACACGCGGATATTTTTCGCTAAAAAATAGTTCACAAAGATTTTCGTATCAATTTCTTTTCTTGCCGGAATAGGGATGAAAATATGTACCTTCTCCCCTTCTTTAGGATCAAAATAATGAATAAAATTTTCAAAAATCTTCTCAGATAACAAGAAAGCCTCATCAACAGACAAGGCTTTTCTTTTTTGGGTATATCTTTTTCTAAGCTCAGCTTTTAGCATAATTATTAAGTTATTTTAACTGAAATAATTTTTACAGAACAAGCTTTTGCATTTTTACCGCTTATTCCTGATTATGCGTTTTGCACAATTCTATATAATTTATCAGATGAACGAACTCTGAATGGAAGTTCAAAAGTGATCTGATCTCCAATATTTGCAGTTTCACAAGGACCTCCGTTTGCATAGATATCAGTAATGGTAACTTCCTGCTCTCCTGTTGTAGGACCTGAAATCAATACTTTATCACCTACTGAAAGATCTTTATGTTCAATTAAGAACTGTGCAATTTTCGATTTTGAATAGTAATGCTCTGCTTTACCGATCAATTCTTTTTTGACAGCAATTTTCTGGCGGATATTTTTTGTTTCAGCCTTTGCTAATGGCATATCTGGTAAATCCCCTGATTTTTTGAATTTCAAAGCATCAGATTTTCCTTTTCTGAATACTTTATTTCCTACCTGCAGCCCTTTTCTTAATTTCACCTGTTCATCCCAAGGCAGATGAATCGTATCCAGACATTCTGTAGAACAGCAGTTTTCCATTGCTGCTTTACATTCATCACATTGGATAAATAAAAGGTGGCATGCATCATTAGCGCAGTTGGTATGGTTATCACATGGTTTTCCGCACTGATGGCATTGTGAAATAATATCGTCTGTAATTCTTTCTCCTAGACGGTGGTCAAATACAAAGTTTTTACCAATAAACTTACTTTCTATTCCTTCTTCTTTGATCTGGCGGGTATATTCAATGATCCCCCCTTCCAACTGGTACACATTTTTAAAGCCCTGATGCTTGAAGTAAGCACTGGCTTTTTCGCAACGGATTCCTCCGGTACAGTACATCAAAAGGTTTTTATCTTCTTTAAAGTCTTGTAACTGCTCGTTGATAATTGGTAAACTTTCTCTGAAATTTTCCACATCCGGAGTAATAGCACCTTCAAAGTGACCTACTTCACTTTCATAATGGTTTCTGAAGTCTACAACAATTGTATTCGGATCTTCAAGTAAATTATTGAATTCCTGTGCTTTTAAGTGAATTCCTTTATTGGTCACATCAAAAGTTTCGTCATTCAACCCGTCAGCAACAATTTTGTTTCTTACTTTGATTGTAAGTTTCAGGAAAGAATAGTTGTCCTGATCAACAGCGACATTCAGACGGATTCCTTTCATAAAGTCGTATACTTCCAGCGTATCCCGAAAAGCCTCAAACTGATCTGCAGGCACACTCATCTGAGCATTAATTCCTTCAGTTGCTACATAAATACGGCCAAGGGCATCCAGTGCGTTCCAGGCTATAAATAATTCGTCGCGAAATTTTTTGGGATCTTCAATTTTGGCATACGCATAGAAAGACAATGTAAGACGTTCCTTACCAGCTTCATCAATAAGTTGAGCTCTTTCTTCTGCGCTTAAGGTGTTGTACAGTTGCATGCTATAAACGTTTTAAGTGAGAAAAATTTTTGCAAAGATAAT
>JASLCD010000124.1 GCA_030146295.1 Chryseobacterium sp. | reverse complement strand
GGAAAATAGAGAAAATGGAGATCACAAGGATGACCATCCAAAGTACTTTATCGCCCTTTAGAAATTCGAATCTGTTTTCTGTGTTCTGTTCGTCCATAATTTTGTATTGATGTAATATGTACTTTGTACAACTGACATTTTACATTTTCACTATTTTTTTAGCACCTGCTCTTTGAACTGACGTCCTCTGTCTTCATAGCTTTTGAACAGGTCAAAGCTGGCACAACATGGAGATAATAACACCGTATCACCTTTTTTAGCCAGTGATTTTGAGATTCTCACAGCTTCTTCCATGCTTGACGTATCATAAATAACCTCTTTTTTATCTTTAAAGAAATCTATAATCTTCTTATTATCTATTCCAAGGCACACAATGGCCTTCACTTTTCTTTTGACTAAATCTTCAATTTCGGTATAGTCATTTCCTTTATCTAGTCCACCAACAATCCATACGGTGGGTGTTTTCATACTTTCCAAAGCATAGTAAGTAGCATTTACATTGGTTGCTTTACTATCATTGATGTATTTTACACTGTCTATTTCAGTCACCAGCTCCAATCTGTGTTCTACGGCCTGGAATGTCATCAGTGAATGTCTGATGCTTTCGTTATTGATTCTTAGTATCTTACCGGCAATAGATGCTGCCAAACTGTTGGCTACATTGTGATTTCCCAGAAGAGACAATTCATCAACTTTCATTGAGAATTCGTCTTTCATTTTTACCACGATCTCATCTTCATTTACAAATCCCCCTTCAGATAGCTTCTCTTTGGTTGAGAAGGGAACCATTTTGGCCTTTATTTCAAGCTTTTCAAGAAGATTCTTACTCATTTCGTCATCTTTGTTATAAATGAAGAAATTATCATTTTCCTGATTTTCGGTGATTCGGAATTTTGCCAAAGCATATTCTTCGTAGTTGTAGTTGTACTGATCCAGGTGATCCTTAGACAGATTCAACAGCAAAGAGATATAAGGTCTGAAATTCTGAATATCATCCAACTGGAAAGAGCTTACCTCCAATACATAATATTCATGGTTTTCATCTGCCACCTGCTTGGCAAAGCTGTAGCCGATATTTCCACCCAAACCTACATTCAGTCCGTCATTTTTCAGGATGTAATAGATCAGGGAAGTAGTGGTTGTTTTTCCGTTGCTTCCGGTAATGGCGATGATCTTTGCATCTGTAAATTCAGAAGCAAATTCAATTTCAGAGGAAAGTCTGATTCCTTTTTCATGAATTTTATGAATGATCTCCGCTTTTTTGGGAATTCCTGGGCTTTTTACGATCCAGTCAGCATTTAAAATCCTTTCTTCGTCGTGATTTCCTTCTTCAAATTCAATTTCATTATCGGTAAGGAACTGCTTATAGTTATCCTTAATGGCTCCTTTATCTGAAAGAAATACTTCCAGACCTTTCTTTTTAGCCAAATAAGCAGCGCCGCATCCGCTTTCTCCACCTCCTAAAACAACTATTTTCATATTATAAAAAGCTTTATGCTGTAGGTTTTAAGCTTTACGCTTATTGTTTACAGCTTTTAATTTTTATCTCATTTTTAATGTGATCAGACATACAATAGCCAGTATTACACCGATGATGATCATTCTGTTTACGATTTTACTTTCGTGGAAACCTTCTTTCTGATAATGGTGGTGTAATGGTGACATTTTGAATAGTCTATTGTTTTGGGCATATTCCAGCCCGTATTTTCTTTTTCTGTATTTGAAAACTACAACCTGAAGCATTACAGATACGTTTTCAATCAGGAAGATTCCGCACAATACAGGAATCAATAATTCTTTTCTTAAAATGATTGCTAGAACGGCAATGACTCCTCCCAGCATCAAACTTCCGGTATCTCCCATGAAAACCTGTGCAGGATACGTGTTGTACCAGAAGAACCCGATTACCGCTCCCACCATTGCTACCGCAAAAATGGTGGTTTCACCCATATTCGGCAGGAACATAATATTGAGATAGTCTGCAAAGATGATGTTCCCGGAAAGATAAGCGAAAAGAGCCAGCGTGAGCAGTATAATGGCACTGGTTCCCGCTGCCAGACCGTCTATTCCATCTGTAATATTGGCCCCGTTTGAAACAGCTGTTACAATGAAGATGACAATAGGAATAAAGACAATCCATGCCCACTCATGGGCATCTTTATCATTCATCCAAAATAAAATTCCGCTATAATCAAACTCGTTGTTCTTTGCAAAAGGAACGGTAGAAACAGTGATTTTTTCCGTAGGCATGAAATTCTGTTCTACATTGTTTCTGTTGACTACTTTAGCATCGGCATATTTTCTTTTAACGGTAATGTCCGGGTGGAAATACATTGTGATTCCGACGATTAACCCTAATCCAACCTGGCCTACAATTTTAAATTTACCACTTAATCCGTCCTTATTTTTTTTGATTTTCTTCAAATAATCATCAAGGAAACCAATAGCTCCCATCCAAAACATTGAAACCAGCAGCAGTACAATATACACATTGGTAATTCTTGTAAACAGCAATACAGGAATGATGGTTGCCAGAATGATGATAAGCCCTCCCATGGTAGGAGTTCCTTCTTTTTGTTTCTGACCATCCAATCCAAGATCACGTACCAATTCTCCCATTTGTTTTGTTCTCAGGTAATTGATCACTCTTTTTCCGTAGACAAGAGCAATAATCAGAGAGAATAATACGGCCATTCCGGCACGGAAGGAAATGTATTTCAACAATCCTAATCCCGGAACATGGATTCCATGGTTGGTCAGATATTCGTATAGATAGTATAGCATGTTTCTTTTTTTTATTATTTAAAAATTTAATTTAAAGATTTAAAGATTGGGCTTCAAAATTCTTTGTCATTATCAAATTTTTAAATCTTTAAATGAGTTTAATCTTTCAATCTATTTGGACATTAATTTCCAAAGCTCATTAATTACTTCTTTGTCATCAAAATGATGTTTCACACCATTGAT
>JASLCD010000123.1 GCA_030146295.1 Chryseobacterium sp. | reverse complement strand
TAAAGGGCGCTTTCGCCCGGTAAATCTAATGATATAAATGCTTTTTTATTCATTAGGTGCAAAGATATAACAATTTTATGAACCTACAAAAACAAAATTTAAAAATAAATTAAAAACCTCAGTATTTCCTTATTCTCATTTAAAATTAATATTTTTGTTACAACTCAAATTATTTTATGGATTTAAAAGACAAAATGATTCTCAGCATTATTCAGGAAGACTCTACATTATCGGTGAAAGAAATTTCCGAGAAAATAGGGCTTACCTTTACTCCTACGTATGAGAGAATCAAACAACTGGAGAAACATGGGATCATTCAGAAGTATGTAGGACTTTTAAACCGTGAAAAACTGGGTTTAAACATTGTGGTCTACTGTAATGTACGTCTCAAGGAACAATCTAAGAAAGTATTGGAAACTTTTGAAAGGCACATTGGAAAATATGATGAAGTACAGGAAATCATCAGTCTTTCCGGAGAGTACGACTACATGCTGAAGATTATCGCCAAAGACATCAATTCGTACAACGAATTTGCGGTTAATGTTATTTCAAACATTCCCAATATCGGGCAATACCACAGTTCTATTGTGCTTCACGAGGTAAAAAAATCTACCAAGTTTAAAATTGATCTGGAATAAATCCTCTATTTTAAACCATTAAGAGCTTATAAGAGTGAATAATAATAAGGAATTAACAAGCGAATTAAAAAAATCCGCTTCAATATTGCCGATTTTCTTTAACTCAACTTACCATCTTCATTTCCCTTAACGGTTGAATATAATCAATCATCATCAAATTCAAAGAGCGGAATAAAATCAAACCATTAAGACCGCTTAAGCAGATAAGATTTAAGATTAAGGCTTTCACAACGAAAAGACAGCAGGCTAAAATAATTTTAGAAATTCCACTGATTTTTGCTTAAGTTTTTAATGACCTTAATGGCTTAGATTTTAACCCAATAATTTATTTTTCAGTTTATTGAACTGATATTCTATTTTATCCAGACAAAGATTTCCGATACTGCCCTGGTGGGTATGTTCAAGGTTTCCGGGCTCAAATTCAAACTCATTATTTTCAATCTCCTGCCCTACTTTTACATAAGCATCACGGAACGAGCTTCCGTTCTTCACTTCGTCATTAATCTTTTCTACACTGAAAAGGTATTTGTATTTTTTATCCTCCAGAATCCCGTCTTTTACCTGAATATTAGGTAAAGTATAGCTTAGAATCTCCAAACATTCTTTCAGGGAATCAATGGCTGGGAAAAGAATTTCCTTGGTAAGCTGTACATCTCTGTGATATCCTGAAGGCAGATTATTTGTCAATAAAATAAGTTCATTCGGAAGCGACTGAATTCTGTTGCATCGTGCACGCACGAGCTCGAAAATATCCGGGTTCTTTTTATGAGGCATGATACTGCTTCCTGTGGTAAATTCTTTTGGAAAGCTGATAAAATCAAAATTCTGATTCAGATACAGGCATACATCGTAAGCGAATTTACCAAGCGTTCCCGCTAAGGTAGCCATCGACATCGCCAACATTTTTTCCGACTTTCCACGGGTCATCTGAGCATACACCGAGTTGTAGTTCATCGACTGGAAACCTAAATTATAGGTGGTACTTTCACGGTTGATCGGAAAAGAGGAACCATAACCGGCTGCTGACCCCAGAGGATTTTTATTAATGATATTTTTTACTGAAAACAACATTTCCACATCATCCAAAAGTGCCTCTGCATAAGCTCCGAACCACAATCCGAACGAGGAAGGCATTGCGATCTGTAAGTGGGTATATCCCGGAAGCAGAACATTCTTATGCTGATCCGCCAATTGAATCAGAATCTGGAAAAATTCATCAGTAAGAGCCGTGATCTCACGGATCTCATCTAATAAATATAGCTTGATATCCAGCAAAACCTGATCATTTCTTGATCTTGCCGTATGGATTTTCTTTCCTGTATCTCCCAGTTCTTCAATCAAGATCGCTTCTATCTGAGAATGGATATCCTCAGCTTCTTTATCAATTTCAAAACTCCCATCTTCAATTTTGTTTAAAATAGTATTCAAAACAGACAGCATCTGCTCTGATTCTTCCTGAGAAATAATCCCGGTTTCTGCTAACATTTTGCAATGTGCCATAGAGCCTTTAACATCATATTTTGCTAAACGCTCGTCGAAGTCAAGGTCTTTTCCAACGGTAAAATTATTGACTAATATATTGGTGGCAAGGTTATCCTTCTGCCATATTTTTTTCATATGTAATTGTCTGTTTAAGATCATATGCCATCACCACTTTCATCCGTTTTACTAACAGAAAAGTTCATTACTGGTGATTTCATACTATTTGATTTAAAATACTGATTGGTTTTGACATGTCCGGCAAGGCAATCCTTATTACTATTAACTATAAAAAAACATTTCCTTATGTAAAGCTTTCATTTCTAATTTTCTTTTTTGCATAAATCTTATTAAAAACTAAACTTATAGTGCCTGCCGGACGGAGTCAAAACATATATTGAGCCGGAAACCTGAAGCCTGAGACTGAAAGCAAATTATAATAACTTTCATCTTTCTGCTTCATCTATCCATTCCTTATAACACTTTTTCTAAAATCCTGATGTAGATCTCTATTCCTTCTTCTATTTCCCGGATATAGATAAATTCATCTGCTGTGTGGGAGCGCCTGCTGTCTCCGGGCCCCATTTTCACGGATGTGCATGGAATAATCGCCTGATCCGAGGAAGTGGGAGAACCGTAAGTTGTCCTTCCAATTTCAATTCCTGCTTTTACAAATGGATGATCCATTTCGATCTTTGAAGAATTCAGCCTGAAAGACCTGGCAGTGAGTGTAGATTTCATTTGAGACTGGATAATTTCAAATGCTTCCTGATTGGAATATTCATCTGTCACCCTCACATCCAGTGTGAAATTACATGATTCCGGAACGACATTATGCTGTACTCCCGCATGAATTCCTGATAAAGTCACTTTAACCTCACCCAGGTATTCTGAAACTTTTGGAAATCTAAAAGTCAAAATATTCTGCAGATCCTGCATACATTTTACAATCGAGTTATCATCGTTAGGATGAGCGGCATGAGAAGGAGTACCTTTCATTTCTCCATCAATCACAAGAAGTCCTTTTTCTGCAATCGCCAGATTCATCTGCGTGGGTTCTCCTACAATGGCGAGTTCTACGTTGGGTAGCTGCGGAAATAAGGCTTCTATCCCATCAAATCCTGAAATCTCCTCCTCTGCCGTCAAAGCAATAACTAAATTATATTTTAAATCTTCTTTATCATAAAAATGTAAAAAAACCTGTGCCATAGAAACCAGAGAAGCTCCGGCATCATTACTTCCCAATCCAAACAGTTTACCGTCTTTTTCAACAGGAACAAACGGATCAAGAGTGTAAGCTTTGTTAGGCTTTACCGTATCATGGTGTGTATTCAGCAAAACGGAAGGTTTAAACACATCAAAATGCTTATTCACCGCCCAGATATTATTCTTAAAACGCTTGGTAGGAATCTGATGTTTTTTGAAAAAATTTTCAATTTCTACCGACGTATTGAATTCATCTTTACTGAATGAAGGAATTTCAATCAAATTTTTAAGCAATCCGACTGCATTATTCAATAATTCTTCTTTATTATAAACAGATTTCAGTTCCTGCATGATGATTTTCTATATGGTTTTTAAGTTCTGTTTCTTTAATCAGAAACACCTTATTTACATTGTTTTTTATTGCTCCAAGAGCATTTTCCAATTTGGGTAAAATCCCTTTATGAAGTTTCCCTTCTTCCTTTAATACCACAAATTCTTCTTCAGTTACACTTCTGATCACTGATTCCGGGTCGTTCACATCTTCTAAAACGCCTTCTTTATCAAAGCAATACAGCAATTCAACTTCATATTTCTCAGACAAAGCCTGTGCAATCACAGAGGCAATAGTATCTGCATTGGTATTAAAAAGATTTCCTTTTCTATCGTGGGTGATGGCAGAAAATACAGGAACCAGATCCAGCTTGATTAATTTTGAAACCAGCTTTCTGTTCACACTTTTCTTATTGATATCCCCTACAAATCCAAAGTCAATTTCAGGATCTTCTCTTTTCTTAGCTTTAATCAGGTTTCCGTCTGCACCGGAAAACCCGATGGCATTGCACTTCTTGTGCTGCAGCTTTTCAACAATATTTTTATTGATTCCCCCAGCATACACCATTGTTACAATATCCAGTGTTTCTTTATCTGTAATCCTCCTTCCGTTGATCATTTTCTGCTCGATGCCCAGCTTATCAGCCAATGTGGTTGCCAGCTTTCCTCCACCATGAACTAGGATCTTTTTTTCGTTAATTCCGGAAAACTGATCTAAAAACTGATCCAGTAACTGTTCATCATCAATAAGCGCTCCTCCTATTTTTATGATGTATATTTTCTGTTTCATCATTTCTATTTTGGTTAAGTGATCCCTTGGATATTTTAGGATATGTTTTACTTTTTTTCTTTAATCTTGAACCTTGTCAAGGATTATTTCAGGCTTTTAATTCATCCAAAATTTCACTGAACACAGCCTGTGCAGAGAAAATACGGTTTTTTGCCTGCTGATAGATGATAGAATGATCTCCATCCATTACCTCATCGCTCAATTCCACATTACGGCGAACCGGAAGACAGTGCATTACTTTTGCCTCATTGGTATGGGCTAATTTTTCATGAGTCAGCATCCAGTCTCCTTTTACTTCAGGCATTGCCGCATAGTCATCAAAGGAAGACCAGTTTTTTACATAGATAAAATCCGCATCTTTTAATGCTTCTTCCTGATCATGGATTACTTTTACGTCTTTTGTAAAGTTTTTATCCAGATCATACCCTTCAGGATTGGCAATTACAAGTTCTACATCCATTTCCTGCATCCACTCGGCGAAAGAATTTCCAACGGCATGTGCGATAGGTTTGATGTGCGGAGCCCAGGTCAATACCACTTTGGGCTTGTGGTCTTTTTTCCAGTTTTCTGTAATGGTAATACAGTCTGCCAGACTTTGCAGCGGGTGGCGGGTTGCCGATTCCAGTGAAATCACAGGAACTTTTGCATGTTTTTCAAACTGGCTTAGGATGCTCTCATTCACATCATCTTCCTTACTTTTCATTCCTGCAAAACAACGTACAGCGATGATATCACAATACTGATTCAAGACTTCAATAGCATCTTTAATGTGCTCTACTGTATCTCCGTTCATTACTGCTCCGTCAGCAAATTCAAGATTCCAGGCTTCCTGTGCAGCGTTTAATGTCAACACATTTAAACCAAGGTTTTGTGCTGCAATCTGACTGCTCAGACGGGTTCTAAGGCTTGAGTTTAAAAATACAAGTCCTATTGTTTTTCCTTTTCCCTTTTCTGTTTCGGTAAGGGGGTCAGCTTTTATTTGTAAAGCTTTTTTTATGATTTCCTGTAAGTTTTCTACATCACTTACAGAGGTAAATTTTTTCATTTGAATTAATTTTAAAGATTTTGTCTACACATTTTTGAGAGTTGCTTTCAAAGCACTGATGAAAAGATCCGTTTCCTCTTTTTTGATATTAAGCGCCGGAAGAATCCTTAAGACACTTTTATCATTAGAGTTTCCAGTGAAAATATGATGATCAAACAATAAGCTTTTTCTTATTTCCGAACAGTCTCTGTCGAGTTCTATTCCGATCATCAATCCTTTCCTTCGGATGGATTTAATATGAGGTAAATCTTTAATTTCATTTTCAATATATTCGCCCATTTTCTGAGCATTTTCGATAAGATTTTCATCTTTCATCACATCCAGAACAGCAATTGAAGCCGCGCAGGCAAGATGATTTCCTCCGAATGTAGTTCCCAGAAGGCCGTTGCTCGCCTCGAATTTAGGATGGATCAGAACTCCGCCGACCGGAAAGCCATTCCCCATTCCTTTTGCGGTTGTAATGATATCCGCCTCAACCCCAAACTCCTGATGCGCAAAGAAATAACCACTTCTTCCATATCCGGACTGTACTTCATCCAAAATAAGAACAGTTTCATATTTGTGACACAGCTCTTTAATTTTAGATAAAAATTCCGGTGTTGGAATCATAATTCCTCCTACTCCCTGGATTCCTTCGATGATGACAGAAGAAATTTCATTTCCATATTTTTCAAAGACTTCTTCAAGCTGCTGTACATCATTCCATTCTGATTTGATAAATCTTTCTGAAAAGTTAACCGGAGCTACAATTTTAGGATTATCCGTCACTGAAACTGCCGCTGAAGTTCTTCCATGGAATGAACCTGAAAAATAAAGTACTTTGCTTTTGCCATTATGAAATGAAGCCAGCTTCAAGGCATTTTCATTGGCTTCAGCCCCTGAATTACACAAGAAAAGGTTATACTCTTCATATCCGGAAAGTTTCCCCAGCTTTTCTGCAAGCTCAGTCTGCAGTTCATTCTGAACAGAATTGGAATAAAAAGATATTTTTTCCAGCTGATCCTTCAGCTTGTTCTGATAATGGGGATGGTTGTGCCCTATAGAAATTACAGCATGACCGCCATAAAAATCAAGATATTGTTCTCCTTTATCATCCCAAAGGAAAGACCCCTGAGCTTTAACCGGATTTATATTGAATAATGGATATACGTTGAATAAATTCATTTTTTTGTTTTTTATTTTTCTTCTGCCCTGAAACAAAAGAAACAAAAGTTCAAGACCTGGAAACTTCGTTCTATTCTCTAAAAATTCTAAAACTTGTGCGGAATCCAAATTGGTTCTTCGGTTCTGTATCTTCCTCGCACTTCGAACTGTAAAATTCTCTTTACGTTCATAGAATTAATTTTCTTAACGCTATATTTTCCTAAGTCGGATTTACTTCTTATTTAAAATTCTCAATTATATATTGTCAATTTAAAATGCTATTGGTTTTAAGTTCAATCCTGCATTTTCTTCCCAGTCCATAGCGATATTCATATTCTGTACAGCCTGTCCTGAAGCACCTTTTAACAAATTGTCAATCGCTGAGTGAATAACGGCAACATTTCCACTCTTTTCAATCTGAATCACACAGCGATTGGTATTGACAACCTGCTTTAAATCAACTGCCTTCCTACTTACCGTAACGAAAGGCTCCTCCGCATAAAAATCCTGATACAATTGCTCTATTTCCTCCAGCTCCAAATCCGTCTTCATTGTGGAACTTGTAAAAATTCCTCTTGCAAAATCTCCTCTCCATGGAACAAAATTCAGGGTTACTTCTTTATTATTATATGATATCAGCTGCTGTAAAATCTCATCCACATGCTGGTGTGTTAAGGTTTTATAGGCTGAAACATTATCATTTCTCCAGGTAAAATGAGTCGTTGCCTGCAGAGACTGTCCGGCTCCTGTAGAACCTGTAATCCCTGTAGTAAAGACTTCATTCAGTACTTCTTTTTCTGCCAATGGCAGCAAAGCCAATTGAATCGCGGTAGCAAAACACCCCGGGTTGGCGATACTCTTAGCACCTGACAGTTGTTTTCTATTGATTTCAGGCAATCCGTAGATAAAATTTCTGTTTCCGAAGTTCCCTTCTAAACGGAAATCATTTCCAAGATCAATGACCAGCGTTTCATCCTTAACAGAGTTTTGCATTAACCAGTTTTGGCTTTCTCTATGCGGAAGACATAGAAAAAGAATATCTACTTCTTCAGGCTGATCCGTCAAAACCATTTCACAAACCGTCGTTAAATCCGGGTACAGATCCGAAATTCTTATTCCCGAATTCGAACGACTATATAAAAAACTCAATGTCACATGGGGATGAAAAGCCAGTAAGCGTATCAGCTCACTTCCTGTATAACCGTTGGCACCAATTATTCCTACTGTTTTCTTCATTTTGATTCTGGCAGAACACTTTCCTGCCTTACATTAATTATCCTTTCGGAACTAATTGATATTTTGGTTAATCTGATGGTATATATTTAAGGAATTGCTTACAATTTTTGTATAGCCTTTCACATCATCACCTGTCCACGCTCTGTTGGCCTCTCCATAACTTCCGAATTTATCGGACATCAGATCATGATCAGATTCTATTCCATTAAGAATAAATCGGTATGGATGAAGAGTTACAAATACCTTCCCACTCACTGTTTTCTGAGAATCTATCAGAAAAGACTCAATATTTCTCATTACAGGATCCAGGAAAAGCGCTTCATGAAGCCAGTTTCCATACCAATCGGATAACTGAGACTTCATCATTTGCTGATATTTTGAAAGCGTATGCTTCTCTAATAAATGATGGGCTTTAATAATCACGGATGCCGCAGCTGCTTCAAACCCTACTCGTCCCTTGATCCCAACAATGGTATCACCGACATGAATATCACGGCCTATTCCGTAAGCCGAAGCTAATGCCTCTATTTTCTGAATAGCATATACAGAGTGTTCAAAGCTTTCTCCATTCACTCCTACTACTTCTCCGTTTTTAAACTCAATCTCCAATTCCGAAGGCTGAGTTTCTTTAATCTGAGATGGAAAAGCTTCTTCCGGCAGATAGTTTCTGGATGTCAGTGTTTCTTTACCTCCTACTGAAGTTCCCCAAAGCCCTTTATTTACAGAATATTGTGCTTTATGGAATTCCATTTCATAACCGTGATCTTTTAAAAACTCAATTTCTTCTTCACGGGACAATGCCATATCACGGATTGGGGTGATGATCTCAATATTCGGGCACATTACCTGAAAGATCAGATCAAAACGAACCTGGTCATTTCCAGCTCCTGTACTTCCATGAGCAATAGCATCTGCTTCTACTTCAATCGCATATTTGGCAATTTCCTGCGCCTGAATGGTACGCTCAGCACTTACCGAAAGAGGATAGGTATTATTTTTCAATACATTGCCAAAAATCAAATACTTCACACATGAATTATAGTAATCTTCCTGAGCGTCTACACACCTGTATTCTTTCACCCCTAGATTTAAAGCTTTTCTTTCCAGCTCTTTTTCTTCTTCTTTTGAAAAACCTCCGGTATTTACAGTGACTGCATATACATCATACCCTAGTGTCTCACTAAGATATTTTGCACAGTAGGAAGTATCTAAACCTCCGCTAAACGCTAAGATGACTTTCTTTTTCATCTGGATTCTTTTTATTTTTATTAATTGTCAGATGGAATTCACCAACAGAATTTTGTGCAGAATACTCAAAATCTGTTTGGATCATTGTATCATATTTATTTTCAGGCTGATCATTCACAACCTCTTTTTTTTCTATCTTCTCAGGAACAAACAACATGGCTGTACACAGACAGTTTTTACGTTCCTTCATCATTAAAATCTCATAGTTCACACAGTTTTTGCAGCCGTTCCAGAATTCCTCATCCTGAGTCAGCTCAGAATAGATTACCGGTTTATATCCTAAATCACTATTGATTTTCATTACTGCCAAACCTGTTGTCAATCCGAATACTTTTGCCTCCGGATACTTGTCTCTAGATAACTGGAAAACCTTCTGCTTGATTTGAGTTGCTACGCCCCCGTTCCTGAATTTCGGTGATACAATCAATCCCGAATTGGCCACAAACTTCCCATGCGACCAGGTCTCTATATAACAGAAACCTACCCACTCACCATTTTCAGTAGCCACCACAGCATTGCCCTCTGAGATCTTCTTACTCAAATATTCGATGGAACGTTTTGCGATACCCGTTCCTCTGCGCTGTGCAGAATCATACATTTCCTGCTGTATTTCACTCACATACATTAGATGTTCGCATGAGGAAATTTCTATTTCCATTTATTTATCTAATTTTTTTGGCAAATTTAAAATAAAACTTCTTTTAAATCCAAATAAAAAAGATATTTTTTTTGTATTACAATTTTAAACAGGTAAAATTATCTTTATTGAAAAATATACATTTGCTAATTTATTATATATTTGCTAAAATAATATAGTTATGGAAAACACCTGCCCTAAATGCAACAGTACCAAGGTGGTAAAAAGTGGCATCATCAATGAGAAACAACGCTTCCACTGCAAAGACTGCAAATATTATTTCACCGTCAAAAAACTGGGAAAACAGATTGACGACTACTATGTCACCAAAGCGCTTCAGCTGTATCTGGAAGGACTCAGCTATCGTGAAATTGAAAGAATCATCGGAGTTTCACATGTTACTATAAGCTCATGGATCAAGAAGTACAATATCACAAGACCTCCTCACTCCGAGTTCCATCCCGTATATAAAATTTTAAAACAAAACGAACTGATTGACTATATCGCTCAGGAAGAAAATATTAAAAATTCCGGGATCATTATCACTCAGTTTGCTGATAAATACATGCTGATCAAGTGGGAAAGATTTAAGAAGTAGGTTTTAGGATACGAGTTTCGGGATGCCGGATATGGAATTTTAAAAACAACAATAAACCACTAAATATCATACACTTAAATTCAGCATCACCTTAAAATCCGGAATCAAAAATCTCGAAATTACAGCATAAAATAAATTACGACTATATCATTACCACTAATATATATTAAATTTCCGTAACTAAATTATTAATTACAATTTGGTATTCTCAAAAAACAACGCCAAAAATTGATAATTTATGAAGAAATTACTTACATTTATTGGAGTAGCCTTAATCAGCAGTTCTATATACTCGCAAGGTTCTCCAGATTACGGCAATGGCTTAAAAATAAACCTCAACCCGGATGGTAATAAATTCGTCCGATTTATTTTATGGGACCAGCTTTGGTTAAGAAACACTTCCATGAACCCCGGAAGCATGGTAGGCGGTGAGCCGACAGATAACTCCTGGAGCATTGGAAACAGACGATTACGTGCTTTAGCATATGCGCAGGTATCTAAAAGATATATGATCCTCCTTCATTTTGGAATCAACAATCAAACCTTCATCAATGGTGGGGCAACAGGCACTTCCGGCACAGGAGGTTATGGAAACGGAAAGAAAACCCAGCTATTTTTTCATGATGCATGGAACGAATATGCAGTTATTTTACCTGGAGAAGCGGGAAAATTCAGTTTATCTTTAGGGGCAGGACTTCATTATTACATGGGACTTTCCAGGATGACCATGGCTTCTACGCTGAATTTTCTCACATTAGATTCTCCCGTTTTTTCATGGCCTTTGATTGATAACTCCGACCAATTTGCAAGACAGCTGGGAATGTTTGCAAAAGGTAAATACGGAAAACTGGAATACCGTTTCAGCTTGAATAAACCTTTTGCCACAGATCTTGTTCCCGTGAATGTAACAGACCCTTCGAAGGCTGTTGCAGTAGACAACAACGGAAATCCAAGTTTTTCAAAAGCAGGATATGTGGAATATCAGTTCCTTGATGAAGAATCAAATACACTTCCGTACAAGGTGGGGTCTTATCTGGGAACCAAGAAAGTCTTCAATGTAGGCGCCGGTTTCTATCACCAGGCAGACGGAACAAGAACTTCCGTGAATTCTAATATTGAAAAGCACGATATCACTCTTTTTGCTGTAGATGCTTTCGCAGATATACCTTTGGGGGAGGCAAAAAACAAAATGGCAGTTTCTGCTTATGCCGGATATTATAACTATAATTTCGGTCCCAGGTATGTCAGAAATCTGGGAACAATGAATATCGCAGCTTCAGATCCTAATTTTATCGGAAATAAAGCTATTGCAGGGCCAGGAAATCTACAACCCACTATTGGAACAGGTAATATTATCTACGCACAGGCCGGTTTACTATTGCCAAGCCAGGCAGAAAAGCCAAAAATCAGAATACAGCCTTTTGCCGCCTACACCCATAAAAGTTTTGAAGCCTTTGATAAATCTTCGTCTCAGTTTGACGTTGGAGCCAACTGGTTTATTGACGGACATCATGCAAAGATTACCACACAATATTCAACAAGACCTGTATACACCAATCCTACAGAAAGTCCTTCTTCAAAAGGGGAATTCATTGTACAGTTTCAGATCTATTTGTAGAGCATAATAAAGAAATTAAGATTAGTAAGCTCCATTAAAATACCCCTGAATTAAAAAGCTGTAGCTATACTCTTAATCATTCTTTACGCTTAAAAAGACCTTAATGGTTTTAAATAATTTCAAATTAAAATCCAATTCCAATAACATCAAAAACTAATCTATATGAGCGAAAATCATCACGAAAGCTACGAAAATATGACCGACAAGCAGAAAAACCGCACCATATGGAGCGTGATCACCGCTTCTTCACTCGGCACATTGATAGAATGGTATGACTTCTATATCTTCGGAAGTTTGGCCATTGTTTTAGCTACTAAATTCTTCCCTGCAGATAACCCTACCGCAGCATTTCTGTCTACCCTGGCTACTTTTGCCGCCGGATTTGTTGTAAGACCTTTTGGAGCTTTATTTTTTGGAAGACTGGGAGATATTATCGGAAGAAAATATACTTTTCTTGTTACTTTACTGATCATGGGATTTTCCACTTTCCTGATTGGATGTATTCCAAGTTATAAAACCATTGGATTTATGGCGCCGGTTTTGGTTTTAATTTTAAGATTGCTTCAGGGGCTTGCTCTTGGAGGTGAATACGGAGGGGCTGCCACGTATGTTGCAGAATATGCCCAACCACACCGAAGAGGCTACTGGACCTCCTGGATTCAGACCACCGCTACGGCCGGACTGTTTATTTCCCTGATTGTTATTCTGATTACAAAATCAACCCTTTCCGCGGAAGAATTTGACAACTGGGGATGGAGAGTTCCTTTCTGGATTTCCATTTTAATGGTAGCCGTTTCTTATGTTATCAGAAAGAACATGAAAGAATCTCCTCTTTTTGCTAAGGCTAAAAGCGAGGGAAAAACATCTAAGAACCCTTTGAAAGAGAGTTTCGGAAACAGATACAATTTCAAGTTTGTATTATTGGCTTTATTCGGAGCTGCAATGGGACAGGGAGTTATCTGGTACACGGGCCAATTTTACGCCATGAGTTTCCTTCAAAAAGTAATGAACGTAGAATCTGCACAGGTAGACTCACTCATGGCTACTGCTTTGTTTTTAGGAACCCCTTTCTTTGTATTCTTTGGATGGCTTTCTGACAAAATCGGAAGAAAAGCAGTGATGATGACCGGAATGTTGGTTGCTATTTTAGCTTACAGACCTATTTATGACAGCATGTTCAAAAGTGTAAATCTTGAAAATAAAACTGTTGCATCCAATGGAATTACAGAAAAAAGAACCGCCAAAATCCACAGTGATATTGCCACAGACAGCCTGGTTACCTTCCATAAAGAAACTCTTTATACAGACGGCACTCTGATCAAAAAAGACAGTATTATTCACTGGTCGCCTGCAGGACCTGTTATGAAAGACGGAAAGGCGGAAGAACCAAAAATCTCCACGTCGGTAAAATTAAGTGACGACACCAAATGGTATCTGGTCTTCCTTGTATTTATTCAGGTAATATTTGTAACCATGGTATACGGGCCTATTGCCGCTTTCCTTGTAGAAATGTTCCCAGTGAGAATCCGCTATACTTCAATGTCTCTGCCTTATCATATCGGAAACGGAGTTTTCGGAGGTCTTTTACCCGCTGTAGCAACTTATCTGGTTACTACCGGGAAAGAAGCGGGACATGCAGCCTGGTATCTTGAGGGACTTTGGTATCCGATTGGAGTTGCTGCAGTATGTCTTATTATCGGATTGTTTTATCTTAAAAATAAGAACAATAATCTTCACGATTAAGTACTGAATCATTCAAATTTTTATTAATTTTAAAACTACTAAAATGAACGGACTAAAAAAAATATTAGGCATCCTCTGGATCGC
>JASLCD010000122.1 GCA_030146295.1 Chryseobacterium sp. | reverse complement strand
GTTTTAAGCCTTAAACTTTAGACCTTAAACTTTGAACCCAAATTAATGGCAAACTTAAAAGAAATACGAGGCAGAATTACGTCAATTTCATCTACGATGCAGATTACACGTGCTATGAAAATGGTTTCCGCAGCGAAACTTAAAAAAGCACAGGATGCAATCGTAATGCTAAGACCATATTCTGAAAAATTACAGGAGCTTATCCAGAATGTAAATTCTAGTTCAGATCCTGATCAGATTTCTGTATATGCTCAGAAAAGGGAGGTTAAAAGAATACTTTTCATCGCTGTTACTTCAAACAGAGGTCTTGCGGGAGCTTTTAACTCTTCAATTGTGAAAGAGCTTAACCTTCAGTTTCAGAACAATTCTCAATACGAGATTGAAGTTTTACCAATAGGTAAAAAAGTATACGATGCTGTAAGAAGAAACCGTTCGGTATATGCTAACGGAAGCTCTGTTTATGATAACCTTAACTTTGATACAGTTGCTCATATCACTGAAGGAGTAATGACAAGTTTCAGAGAAGGGAAATTTGACGAAGTATATGTTATTTATAACAAATTCGTGAATGCAGCCACTCAGGAAGTAATTACAGAAAAACTTCTTCCGATTTCAATGCCTGAAAACACTGAACCGCAGGTTGAAACAGATTATATTTTTGAACCTAACAGAGCTGAGATTCTGGATAACTTGATTCCAAAATCTATCAAAACTCAGGTTTTTAAATCAATTTTGGATTCAGTAGCCTCTGAGCACGGAGCGAGAATGACTGCAATGCACAAAGCTACAGATAATGCAGAAGCGTTGAGAAATGATCTGAAGATCTTCTACAACAAAGCAAGACAGGCTGCAATTACCAATGAAATTTTGGAAATTGTTTCCGGAGCAGAAGCTTTGAAAAATTCATAAAGAATTATTTTAAGATACAATTAAAAGCACCGAAATTTTCGGTGCTTTTTTGTTTATATCGATGCTGAAACCGTTATTTACCATCCAAAAATCCTCTTTTTACAGGGAAACGGAAGGATACCTTCAAATATTTTTTTTATTGAAAATTAACAGTATTGTATTGCTTCATATTTTCTTTCAAAAAAAACCTTCATCAAAATAGTCTATCCCGGATTCAGGTTATTTTTATTTTACATATCTTTGTACTTAATAAAATTTATACAACCTCTAAATGGACTCGGACATAGTCAGGCTTTTGCTGGCCTTATTTCTTGTTTTACTAAATGGCTTCTTCGTAGCCGCAGAATTTTCAATTGTTAAAGTTCGTTACTCACAAATTCAATTAAAAGCCGCAGAAGGCAATTCTATGGCAAAACAGGCAGAACATATCATCAAGCATCTTGATGAATATCTTTCCGCTACACAATTAGGAATTACATTAGCATCCCTTGCCCTTGGTTGGGTAGGAGAAAGCGCCCTGCATCATATTGTTGAAAATATTTTCACGTCTTTGAGCATTGATTTGACTCAGACCACGATTACGACCATTTCGGTAGTGACCAGTTTTGTATTGATCACCATTATGCATATTGTATTTGGTGAGCTTATTCCAAAATCAATTGCGATCAGAAAATCTGAAGCCACTACCATGGCGACTGCTGTTCCGCTGAGAGTTTTTTACACTATTTTTAAACCGTTTATCTGGTTGATGAACTCCATGTCAAATGGCTTCCTCAGATTGGTTAAAATTCACCCGGCTTCCGAGCAGGAAATTCACTCTACCGAGGAACTTCAGCTGTTGGTAAAACAAAGCGCAGATAGTGGTGAGATTGAAGAAGAAAACTATGAGATCATCAAAAATGCATTTGATTTTACAGATCATTCTGCTAAACAGATCATGGTGCCAAGGCAAAATATTACTTCCATAGATTTTGAAGAAGATGTTACCGATATAATCAATAAGATTATGGACAGCGGATATTCCCGTATTCCGGTATATATTGACTCCATTGATAATGTTATCGGTATTTTCTATACAAAAGAAATTATCAGAGAATTTGTCAAAAGAAAAGGAAATCTGGATCATGAAGATCTTAAAGATTTAATGCGGGATGCCTTTTTCGTAGTGGAAAGTAAAAAAGTCTCAGACTTACTGAAAACATTCCAGCTTAAAAAACAGCATATCGCTATCGTTATCGATGAGTTCGGTGGAACTGAAGGAATTATTACACTGGAAGATATTCTGGAAGAGCTGGTAGGGGAAATTCAGGATGAAGAAGACGATGAAGAAAAAATCGTTGATAGAATATCGGATAATACCTATTGGGTACAGGCTACACAGCCTTTGGACGAAATCAATGAGTTTCTGCCTAAAAGACTGCCGCTTTCAGAAGAAAGTGAATACAATTCATTAGCAGGATTTATTCTTTATGAGCTGGAAGACATCCCTGAAGAAAATCAGGAGTTTGATCTTGAGGACTACCACTTCAAAATTCTGAAAATGAATAATAAAAGTGTAGAACTTGTGGAGCTGGTCTATCAGGAACCCAATGCTATAGATAATTTAGCAGATAAAATTGGAGAAGTTTAAAACAGTTAGAATGAATTTTTATAACAGCATAAAAGATTACGAAGATCCAAAGCGCCAGTATGAGGAAGAAGTCCTCGTTTTGGATGATACAGATGAAGTCTATAAACTGGTATTGCATAATGATGATATTCATACCTTTGATTATGTAATAGACTGCCTGATTGAAATATGTAAACATACCCTGGAACAGGCTGAACAATGTACAATTCTTGTTCACTACAAGGGCAAATGCACTGTAAAAACAGGTTCAATAGATGTTTTGAAACCTATGCATGAAAAATTAATTTCGCGCGAATTAACAAGCGAAATCGTATAAAATAAAAACCGGCAATACATTTGTCGGTTTTTTTTATTAAATCCGGATAGGAAAGTTGAGGAATAGTAATAAATGGTAAACACTGGCAGGTTTCTGCAGGATCTTTGAATCTCAAAATGCCTTAATCTTTTTAATTTCTCAATACTCTTACATTGTCATATTTTATCTAAAATAGTATATTTGTACCAACTATAAAGAAACAAAAAAATAATGCTTGTAATAGGAATTGCCGGTGGTACAGGATCCGGCAAAACTACAGTTGTTGACAAGATACTTCAGCAGCTTGATATTGAGGGAATGAATATCCTTTCTCAGGATAATTATTATCACGACAACCAAGGTCTTACATTGACAGAAAGAGAAGCTCTAAATTATGATCATCCCAAGTCGATAGATTTTGAATTATTAATAAAACATGTGAAAGCTTTAAAAAATAATGAGTCTATTGAACAGCCCATTTACAGCTTTGTCACTCATTCCAGAACCGGAGATCATGTCACTGTAGAACCTAAAAACGTATTGGTAGTAGAAGGAATTCTGGTTCTTACCAATAAAGAATTACTGAAAGAATTTGATTTGAAAGTATTCGTTCACGCAGATTCTGACGAAAGGCTGATCAGGAGGATCAGGAGAGACACCCAGGAAAGGGGAAGAGATCTGAGCGAAGTACTACACCGTTATCAGACTACATTGAAACCAATGCACCAGGAATTCATAGAACCATCTAAAAATGATGCTGATCTTATTATCCCCAATATGAAGCAGAATTCCGTAGCGATTGATTTTTTAACTACTGTTATTAAAAATTCGTTGAAAAAACATTAAAAAAAATGGAAGAAAACAACCTTATCAAAGACATTCAGCCGAAATCTGAAACATTCAAACTTATACAGAAATATGTTTTGAATAAGTATACCATTACGATCTGCATGTTTTTGGTATGGATGGTTTTTTTCGATAAAACCTC
>JASLCD010000121.1 GCA_030146295.1 Chryseobacterium sp. | reverse complement strand
GAATTGAACCCGTGACCTCAGGGTTATGAATCCTGCGCTCTAACCAACTGAGCTACCTCGCCTTTTTGGTGGTGCAAATATAGAAAATATTTCTTTACCTCCAAAATTATTTTAGCTTAAAATATTCTAAAACATCTCCAACATGATCTGGTTTGCTGATAATCTTATTGTTAGCATCTAAAATAAAATACGTCGGAGTTGCATGAATATTGTACATATCCGTGTAACTGCTGTTCCATCCTCTCAATTCTGAGTCATTGACCCAAGGAAATGCGGCAATCTTTTTAGTATAAGAGTTTTTGTCAACATCTAACGACAAGCCTACAACCTGGATATTTTTTGACTTCAGGTCATTATATTTTTCTAAAAGTTTCGGAAGTTCACTTTCACAGTGTGAACAAGTGGATGACCAGAATACAATCACCTTCTTATCAGCTTTTATATCATACAATGATTTCGCTGTGGTATTTACAGGTGACTGGAACTTATAGTTAGGGAAAGCAGCTCCCATTTCAACGTTCGCATTCGATTTCAGGGTAGAAGCAAGTCTGTCGTTGATGGTACACTTAAGATTTTTGGCAAGTGACAAATATTTGCTCTTGTATTCATCCATCTCATATACATCAAAAATATCAATCAGTTCTGATAAAACAGTCTGACCTCTTGGAGTTTCCACTTTTAATCGGTCTAATAGCTTATCTACAGAAGCTGTAACATTGGTATTTCCCCCGGAATTCAGATAAGATACCAATACAGGTCTTAATAATGAAGAGCTCTCAAGCATATCACCTGATTTGTCCAGAAAGTTGATTATTTCGTCCTGATCGACTTTTTTGGTTGAATCCGATGAGGAGGAAATAAACTTACTGTAATTGGTGTTATAATAGGTAATAAACGGGTGCTGCGCAGCATCAATAGAGCTGGTAGCGCCGGAAAGTCTGTCGATCTCTATTTTCAGAGCTTTTCCAAAGTCTGTATTATCTTTATAATATTCTTTGATCTGTGCTAAAGCCGGCAAAATAAGTTCTTTCTTTTGTGAACCTTCCTGCTGCTTACTCATCAGGCTGTTGGCTTCATCCAGATAGGTCACGTCTTTAACTTTATTATTCTGAATATCCAGTTTAAAGTTGACATTTTTATTTTCAGAAATAAAGCTTACCGTATTATTGGAACCTGGGAAATAGACTTTCATCATTCCCATATAGCTGCTCGGGTATTTAAAAGTCCACGTACCATTCTTACTCTGTTCTTTAGTAACAATAATATCTTTTGAACCGTTTAATGTATATAGAATAGCGTCCTGATCTTTAAAATCTGCCGGAGTCTGAATAGTAACCGTAAACTGAGCCTGCAGAGCAAATGCGGCTAAAACCGCAGATAGCATATAAATCTTTTTCATAAAGTAAAAATAAAAAAACTCTCTGACTAATCAGAGAGTTTAATATTATTTTAATAAAATTTTATGCTTTTACGCTCTTGTACTTTTTCGTAAAGTAAACAATAAGTCCAATTGCTACAATACCAAGTACATATACATACATATCAATGGGTGCAGGTGCTCCGGTACCATTTCCTCCATTTCCTCCTCCGCTTGGAGCAGGAGCTGGCGGGGCAGCATTTGCTAAAGTTATAGCAAAAAGAAAAAGAGCTAATACTAGTTTATTAATAGTTTTCATGTGGTTTATTTTAAGATTTTAGTGTTAACAGTTTCTCCCTTATCAGAAACGATTTTTACAACGTATGAATTTTTAACTGAGCCATCAAGCTCGATTACAAAATCTCTGGATGCATCAACCGCTTTTTTAGAGATTACCAGTTTACCGCTCATATCATAAACTTGAATATCTGCTTTTTTCCATTTTGGATCAAATCTAACAATGTAATTTGTAATAGATGGATCATATACAACAAGTGTTCTTGATGCAGTAGCTTTATTGTCTACCGCTAAAGTAATATTACTTGGTTCTCCATAATACAAATTAGCTTCCTCATTGGTTACCGCTACAACATCTCCTTGTTTAGCTTCTATTAGATTTCCGTTTTCGGCTTTATAATAGAAACCAATTCCTGAAGATAACTGGTGTGCACCAGCCGGGATTAGCGCTGCATTTTCTCTGATCTCGAATTTATAAGATTTTACCTGATCCAGGTAATAGTTAACTAACTTAACATTTTTACCCTTGAAGTTACTCTCATTAGCTTCGTTAATATATAACCAATAGTTTGTATAGTTATTATCATACCCACCATTCAATGATTCTTCAAAAGTACCGATGATATTTTTACCTGCTGAAGCCTGAACCGAAGTTGCTGCAGAAACCTGGTGTCCGGTTGTTAATCCCGGAGAAACAACATAGTATGTTCTGGAAAGTTCTTTTCCATTAGCATCCAGGCCAATTACACCAAGCTGTTTTACAGTATTGGTAGTGGTCTTACCGTTAGCCATTCTAGCTGCTGTTACATCATAATTCGTTCCTGCTGTTCTTGCAGTGGATTTGAATCTTCTCAGTGTATTAAAATTTAAAGTCTGAGCTGTGTTGTCTCTTAACTTCATTTTAAATGACTGCATTGGTTTGATTACCAATAAATCTACATCTCCGATAGCTGGTGCTACTCCATCACCTGTAGGTAAGAAAGTAACCACCTTAGAAGCTGTAGCATAAGTAGAACCATTTGGAAGGGTAACGATTGTACCTGGGTCATATTCAATACCCCAGATATTTTTCACAGCATTTCCATCAGATCCTGTAACACTTTCTGTGTACCCAATGTTAGCTAAATCTAAATTGGTAAGGAAAGGGTTTCCGAATTGGTAGAAATTCTGGCCAAATGTTCCAGACCATGCATTCGTAGTAAACTCAAAACTATCATCAAGATAAGTATTGTACTTTTCGTTGTATTGGTTTACAGCATTACCATTAGTTCCGAACACAACATTAGAGGCTCCCACATTAGACTTTCCTGCGTTCTGTAATGATACAGTACCCGCATATGGTGCATATGGTTTTCCGTTAATATTGAATACGTTTCCTGATGCAGGAGCACTTGGATTCCAGTCGTTATTTTTAACCTTTAGCATATAATAACCAGAAGGATCCCAAGTAGTCGAGGTAGGAGCAAGATTTAAAGTGGTAATAGAAACAGCATTAGCATTATCCCATTTAAGAATTGGATTGTCATACCTTCCGGTATTGAAAGTTTTACCAACTTCAGTAGATAATGAATTGAAAGCTTTACCAGAGAAAGGCAAAGCAACTTGCTGGAAATAATTACCGCTACCGTTACTTGTAGTTCTGTATTCTTTGGTTACAATACCAGAAATGTTGGATTGGGATAATCCATCAATGTACAGCTGACCGTACGTGGAAGTAGCAAAAGAAGCAGGAGTGTTAAGTCTTAAGATGATATTTCCACCGTCAGTTTTATCAGCACCACCAGCATCAATTGTCTTAAAACCATCTGTAGCAGATCCTACAACCATGATATTTCCATGTACATCCAAAAGACCATTACCTTTTGTCTGTACACCTCCACCACTATAAACTAGGGTGCCTTCGCTCACATACATATTAGCATTAGTGTCAACATGACATAGTATCTGCGCCTGAACAGAGTAACTAATTGCTAAAAGACCTATAGCAAATAAACTTTTTCTCATTGTATAAATTATTTGTGTGTTAATACAATCTT
>JASLCD010000091.1 GCA_030146295.1 Chryseobacterium sp. | reverse complement strand
AATCAATACTACGAAAACCTGCAGTATGTTGTAGGACAAGACTTATAAGATATGAACAAGAATACTACCCAATACATTGCTACCATCTATCTGGCTGCCTTAGTAATCTTTACAGGCTGTACCGGAGAAAAAGAAAATAAAGAAGCAGAAAAAGGCTATTGCATCAGCAAGGAACTTAAGAAAGATATTAAGCTGGCCAAAGCAGAAATGCTTCCCATAGAAGAAAGTATTACGCTCACCGGAGAAGTGGAAAGTAATTCTGATAAAACAGTTCCCTTTGTAAGTCTTGTGGACGGAGTGGTTACGGAAACCTATTTTTCTCTGGGCGATTATGTGAAAAAGGGGCAGACTCTGGCGAGTGTAAAGAGTACTGCTGTAAACGAAATGCAGGATGATACACAAACTTTGCAGGCTCAGTTGGCGGTGGCAAAAAGAAAACTGGCTTCGGTAGAAGCAATGTATAAAGATGATATTGCTTCCCAAAAAGATTTGCAGGAAGCAAGATCGGAAGTAGCCATCCTACAGTCCAATATTTCTAAAACCCATAAGAATATGCAGCTGTACTCGGCGGGAGGAAATACGATTCAGATCAAAGCACCTGCAGACGGATATGTAATCTCAAAGAATATCTCCAAAGGAATGCCTGTTACAGCAGGGGGAGACCAGCTTTTTACGATTTCCAATCTTGATAAAGTATGGGTGATGGCGAATGTATATGCAACCAATATGAGGCATGTTTATGTAGATCAGCCGGTAGTGGTGAAAACATTGGCGTATCCGGATGAAAACTTTTCTGGGAAAATCAATAATATTTCGCAGGTTTTCAATGAAAACGAAAGAGTACTTAAGGCTAAAATCATTATGGATAATAATGGAATGAAGCTAAGACCGGGAATGTCTGCAGATGTTGTGTTGCCTGTTAATTCACAAAATAAAAGTGCGCTCGCTATTCCTGCTAAAGCTTTGATTTTTGACAACAACCAAAGTTATGTTGTGGTATACAAAAAAGACTGTGAGCTGGAGATCAGACCGGTGACGGAGATCGCTTCCAACAGCCAGTATATTTATGTAGAAGGAAATTTAAAACAAGGCGAAAATGTTATTGCTTCCAATGGACTGCTGATTTATGAAAACCTGAAAAACCAATTAAATAATTCCACGAAGTAATGCGAAAATTTGTACAGAATATAGTTTCCTTCTCTTTAAAAAACTCATTGATTGTTCTTTTGGGGACTTTTCTATTGCTGGCCGGAGGAATCTATTCCTATATACATACACCCATTGAAGCATTTCCGGATGTTACCAATACCAGAGTAAGAGTCATTACCCAATGGCCGGGAAGAAGTGCTGAAGAGATAGAGAAATTTGTCACCTTACCTATTTCCAAGGAAATGAATGCCATTCCGAATAAAACATCAGTACGTTCTATTTCCCTGTTCGGATTATCGGTGGTAACTGTGATATTTGATGATCATGTGAATGATTTTTATGCCCAGCAGTATGCGTCCAATAAGCTAGGAAATGTAAGTCTTCCTGCAGGGGCAGAATACAGTATAGAACCTCCTTCCGGAGCTACCGGTGAAATTTACCGGTATATTATTAAAAGTAAACTTCCGATCAAAGAAGTGACATCCATTCAGGATTGGGTCGTAGAAAGAGAACTGCTGGCTGTTCCCGGTGTTGCTGATGTGGTAAGCTTTGGTGGAGAAGAAAAAACATATGAAATAAAAATTAATCCTACAGAATTACATAATTACGACCTTTCCCCCCTGGATGTGTATGAAGCAGTTTCGAAGAGTAATATTAATGTAGGAGGAGATGTAGTGGCAAAAGGAGATCAGGCTTATGTAGTGAGGGGGATCGGTCTTTTGGAGAAAAAAGAAGATATTGAGAATATTCAGATCGAGGTAAAAGGATCTACACCTATTCTGGTAAAACATGTTGCTGAAGTAAAAGTCTCCGCAAAACCAAGATTAGGACAGGTAGGTTATAATAAGGAGAATGATGTTGTAGAAGGAATTGTGATCATGCTTCGTGGAGAAAACCCAAGTGAAGTCATTGCGAGACTGAAGGACAGAATAGAACAGCTGAACGGGGGAGAGCTTCCCGGTGATGTTCAGATTGTTCCGATAATAGACCGTACAGAACTGGTCAATACGACTGTTCATACTGTTTCCAAAAACCTTATTGAGGGAGTCATTCTAGTTTCTATCATTGTATTTATTTTCCTTTATAATTGGAGAACAACCTTTATTGTAGCATCAGTAATTCCGCTGGCTTTCCTGTTTGCTATTATTATGCTGAAAATTCAGGGATTACCCGCCAATCTGATTTCAATGGGAGCGCTGGACTTTGGGCTGCTTCTGGAAGGAACGCTGGTTATTGTAGAACACGTCTTCGTAGCCCTCGAACTTAAAGCCCGGAAAATAGGTCTGCGGAGATTCAACAAAATATCAAAACTGGGAATCATCAAGAAAAGTGCAGGAAGTGTAGCCAGTTATATTTTCTTTGCCCTGTTGATTCTTATCGTTGCCCTGATGCCGATTTTCTCTTTCCAGAAAGTAGAAGGTAAAATGTTCTCTCCTTTGGCATTTACACTGGGATATGCTTTATTAGGATCATTGATATTAAGCTTAACTTATGTTCCGGCAATGTGTAAGCTTTTATTAACGAAGAATATTGAAGAGAAAGAAAACTTTATCTCAAAATTCTTCAGAGTCAATATCTATAGAATTTACGAATTCAGCGACCGTCATAAAAAAGGATTTATTATTGGTTTCGTCGCTTTGCTTGCTGTCTGTGGATGGAGATTTTCCAACTATGGTTCTGAATTCTTACCTAAGCTGAACGAAGGAGCCATCTATGTGAGGGCCACCCTTCCGAATAGTGTCAATCTGGATGAATCGGTTCGTTTAACGAAAGAAATGAAAGAGATTCTCATGAAGTATGATGAAGTAAAATTTGTTATGACTCAGACAGGCCGTCCGAACGATGGTACAGACCCTACGGGTTTCTTTAATATTGAATTTAATATCCAGCTGAAACCGGAAAACGAATGGAAGAAAAAAATATCCAAAGATGAGCTTCTTGAAGAAATGAGAGTTTCTCTTGAAAAATATCCGGGAATCAATTTTGGATTCAGCCAGCCAATCCAGGATAATGTGGAAGAATATGTAGCCGGAGTAAAAGCTCCGCTGGTGATTAAAATTTTTGGGAATAATTTGTTTGAACTGGAGAATTATGCCAATAAAGTAGCAAACTCTATCAGAACCGTTCCGGGAATATCGGATGTGAATGTTTTCAAAAATATAGGACTTCCGGAATTGAGAATACAGCTTCATGATTCTAAAATGGCAAAATATGGGGTTTCTACCGCAGATGCACAAGCCGTAATTGAAATGACAATCGGTGGCCAGGCTGCTACCAAGTTTTATGAAGAAGAAAGAATGTTTGATGTGATGCTGAGATTTGAAAAACAATATCGTGATACTCCGGAAAAAATGGGGAATATTCTCATCCCGACTCAGGATAATAAGAAAGTCCCATTGAAAGAAATCGCTACTATTGATTATCATACCGGGCCCTCATTTATTTACCGTGAAGGAAACAGCAGATATATCGGAGTAGGATTCAATATTGAAGGACGTGATCTGGGAAGTACGATCAAAGAAGCAAAAGCAAAAGTAGACAAAGAAGTAAAACTTCCGAAGAATCATAAAATGACGTGGGCCGGAGAATTTGAAAGTAAAGAAAGGGCAGCAAAACAGCTGGCAATGGTGGTACCGATCTCTTTAGTTTTAATTCTGATGTTGCTGTACTTCAATTTTGGAAATATAAAAGATACGCTGATTTCTTCCATTACCCTGGCATTTGCATTTATCGGAGGTTTTTTATCCCTCTGGTTTACAGGAACCATTTTTGGAATTTCAGCAGGGATCGGTTTCATTATCCTATTCGGAGTTGCTACCATAGACGGTATCGTTTTGATTGGAGTCATGAAAGAAAATCTGCAAAGCAGAATGTCCCTTAAAGAATCAATAGCACAGGGCGTGAAGAGTAGAATCCGTCCCGTTGTGATGATTGCCCTGATGGGATCTATGGGACTTCTTCCGGCAGCAATGTCCAATGGAATGGGGTCGGAAATTCAGAAGCCTTTAGCCATTATGATTGTGGGAGGTTTGATTGTCTGCATGCTGTTGTCATTTACCATACTGCCAATTATTTTCCATTATGCCTATCGCAAAAAGCATAAGGAAGCAATATAGTTTCTTTTATTTTGTTCATTATGAGGCCGGGATCCGTGAGGAAGATCCCGGCCTTTTTATGATGCATTCTGGGTTGCTTGTAGAATTTCAATGTTCTTCACCACATTACTGCTTTCACATTTTTTCAACTCTTTTAAAAGGGCAGGAGTAAGAATCTTTGGATTCAGTATTTGTGTAGCGACTTTTGCTGCGGCATAATCTACAATGCCAATCACTGATTCTCTTAAGAAATTCGGAGTGTTGGAAGCAATGACGGCTGTGGCCCAGGAAGTGTCTCTTGCTTTGGAAATAGCAAAATCAAGAACAGCATTATCATTTCCGTTGGAAAGCTGGTCAATAAGATCTACAGGATAGCAGATTTTATTTAGAGAATCCTGCACGTTCTGATTTATGGAAGCAATGACAGTATTAATATTTTCAAAATCCTTTTTCAGGGGATTTATTTTACGGTAAGGCATCACAGATGCTGCGGAGATCCCAAGATCCAGATTGATATGGGCATTCATGCCGAGGAATATATGCTGCAATATGAGCAGATTTTTGTTTTTGGCAGCCTCGAAGGCAATATACCACGAGTGGGTGCATTTTTCTCCCTTGCTGTAGCTGTCCCATGCCTGAAGATACCTTTGTGCAAAAGCAAGATCAAGCAAAGTCATTCTTGAATTGTCTTCAAACTTTTTCTGTTGAATACCTTTCAGAACCTGTGCTGTCATAATTCTGTAGGTACATGCAAAATATCCTGCCGGACTTTGATTTTCTTTACACCAGATGATAATTTCGTCCAGTTTTTTAAGAACTTCCTCAATGGTTTTCATGATATTTTTTTGTTTAAAGATATTGAGAAATACATTATCCTAATAGAATGAAGCTGTACTTTAATTAATTCCCTGTTTTATGATTTATATCATTCGGGCTTCGGACACAAAGAATTAAGTTTGTAGACTTAAAATAAAAATATGAAAAAACTAAGTTTCTTTTTTGCCAGTATTGTTTTACTGTTTGCAACTTCTTGCTCTACGGAGGAGCTTGAAAATCCCAACCTAGGTGAAAACTCAAAAAAAAGCTCAGGCAGAAATCTTGCTAAAAGCGCGGGAGATGGTATCTATGACGTCTTGGGATACGGCTATAATGCAACAGGAGAATATGCTAATTCCAACTCCTCAGGGTATCAGGTAATTGATGTTGAGAGATTCAAAAACGAACAGGCCGGAAGATTGATTACCGACAATGTATTTTCTCAGGAATATCTTGAAGAATATGGTGAAAATGCAGAAGCCTATTCAAAAATGGTATCTACGAAGGTAGGGGCAACAGCTGGATTCTCATTATTCAAAAAGCTTATTTCAGTGAGCTTTAGTTCTTCGGTTAGCAACACCACTACCAATAAATTTGATGCTAAGTATATTTATGGAAGCTATAATCTTCTAATTAAGCAAAGAAGATTCAGATTTAATGCTACGCCTGCCTTATTGTCTGATTATTTGACTCCGGAGTTCTCCAGCGATTTACAGTCCAATAGCCCTGCACAGATTGTAAACGATTATGGTACCCACGTTGCGGTTGATATTTATACAGGTGCGAAATTAGATGTTATGTTTCAATCTGAAACAACGAATCAAAGTCGTGAAAAGGCAGCCAGAATTGGCGTTAAAGTAGGGGTGAAAAGTATTTTTGATGCAGATGTTAATAACGACGTAGATACTTCAGAATCAAATAAAAACTTTTCTAGAAAATTATCCTTTAAAACCAGAGGGGGAGATCCGTCTAAGGGCTTAGTGGGAGAGTTAAACCTTGATCAAACGAATCCTAAAATTAATATTTCCAATTGGCAGAACAGCTCAACACCTACGAATGCTGTATTGGTTGAATTTGGGAGTAATGGTTTGATACCTCTTTATGAATTTATTAAAGATCCGGTGAAGAAAGCTCAGTTAAAAGCTTATATAGATCAATATTTAATAGACAATCAGGTGAGACTGGATTATACAAATACAGCAAATCTTGTGAACGGTAATTTTGTTAGAAATCCTGCTACCAATCAGATCTTTTTTATGTTTGAAAACAAGCTGAGATATATCCAGAGTCCTATGACACTTTACGGATTATTTAATATTACCAGTGGTGAAATCGCGACGATCAGCCCAAGTAATTTGTCAACAGTGGAACGTGGGGCTGATTTGACCCCTGATAACGATCTCAAACAGGATAATTATACCAATAAGATCTATATGAGAGAAGGTAATATTTTAAGATATATTCCTAATATTGGTATTTATAATAAGTACAGATTTAATAATAATGCAGTTAAAAAAATAAACGGGACCAATGGTTATATCATCGGTAGCGACATTTTTTAATGTAAAATTATAATGGTAAAAAGAGACTGTCAGAAAAGGCAGTCTCTTTGTTTTTTTAGCAATCAGATAAAGTGGGCCGGGAAGCTCACTTTATTTGTTATTCATCAGATTATGGGGTCGATGATAATCGGATCAGGGAAAGGTTCAAGAACCAATGGCTTGCACATGGCTGCCGGCTGGCAGGTTCCCCCCATGCATATAAAATTAGTCATTGTAGTAGTTCCGTCTGGACATCTTATCATGCCTTCACCGTGGCATCCTCCTGGACATTCTGTCGGATACAGTGTTCCTCCAAATACATCTTTCAGTTCTGTTCTCGAAAGTCTTGTAAAATTCTTTTTTTTCATGAGATTAATTTTTAATTATGGTTTTGGTTTGTGGTAACTCTCTTACAATGAGTAATGTAAGTTAAGTTGCTTATGTGCTAAAGTAATTAAATTAATTCATTATAAAAAGAAATAAGATTTAAAATTTTAATTTTTATACAAGTAATTTATTGAAAAATAGAAGATTGGAAAATAAATTGTATATTTATTTCTTTAAAAAGAGAAATAAAAAAGAGGAATCCGAAAATCTTTAAGAGTAGGAAAAATTAAACTAAACAAAATTAATCATGAAAAATCTAAAAAGCTTAAACAGAAAAGAGCTAAAAACTGTTTTAGGAGGTGCGGCATTAGCCTGTGAAACACCTGTAGATGGAGGTTGTCCGGCAGGATATATATTCTGCAGCAATCCTTACTGCTGCTATCCGCCTAGAAAACCATATATTTGTTTTGACTAACAAGATATAAGAAAGACTGCCTTCAAAGGCAGTCTTTTATTTTTTACTTTTTGTATAAGCAATAAATCTTATTTTGTTTCCCTTAATTTCAAGAATGCCGGCTTTGGGGTTCTGTAAGTAAATCTTCTGATGAGTTTCTGATTCCTTTATAATGTAAGGGGTGTCAGAAAAAAGATCTTTATCAATTTCCTGTATTGTATAGAATTTGTTGTCCCGAAGCTCTGAAATTGTGACTTGATTAGCGTTATGATTTAATAGTATCGAATATAACTTTTGCTTGTATACAAAGCTTGACATAATGATGATTCCACTGCTATCGATCAGTTTTTCCGTTCCTTTTGAAGAGTGAGATTCATATTCTCTTGTAATGATGTCAGGATGATAAAGAGGGATTTTAGGAGTCTGCTCCATTTTTTCAGGATCAGTGATTTCCATAATATCAGAGTTTCCGAGGAGGTGAGAGAGAGAATTGGAGATATAATAGTTATTATTAATTTTATCTACAGAGACCGGGCAGGTTGCTTTTGCACAATATATTTTTTCTGTTTTTTTATTTTTAAAATAAACTGTTCCTCCCCATTCTCCGGAACAGGTTTTCCATACTTCATATGTAGTATCACTATAAAGCAGCCCTGGAGGGGTTGGGTTTTTTATTTTTTTCAGATCATCAACAATATCTCTGTCCAGCTTTTCAGTTGTGAACTCAAAAAGGGATTGCTGTTTTGTACAGCTCACCATTGCTGATAAAGAGAAAAACACAAATAGAATTCGTACTTTATTTTGTTTAAGGATTTTCTTTTGAAACTTCATCATGATGTTTAAGATACAAAGGTAGGGCAGCAGATCCATACCATGGGAAAATTTCATAACTAAAGACTCCGGCTTGTACAGCTGGGTCTGTTTTTACCCATTGCTCAGCTTCTTCTTTAGACTTGGTATTGAAGATAAACATGCCGCGGTAGTTTTCTTTATTCTTTTCAAGGAAAGGTCCGGCCACTACAATTTTACCTTCATCTGCCAGTTTAGTGATATTGGCCATATGTCCTTTCATGAGTTCACCCATTTTGGCTTTATCTTCAATCTTAGCAGAGCCGGTTGTCAGCATGACCATCGTATAAGGTTTCATTCCGTATTTATCAGCTCCTAAAGAAGTTGCCAGTTCCTGATTATATTTAGGTTTTTCTGCTTTCTTTTCCTGAGCAAAGGATAATGCTGACATGAGGAGGCACGCGGTTAATAATATTCTTGACTTCATCTTGTTTTATTTTGATAAATATAGTAAAACCTTATAGATTTCTTAAAGCTGAATTTTAAATAAAATGGGATATAAAAAAACCTCGATGGTTACGAGGTTATATTTAATTGTTCCGATAAGGGTATTAATCTTTGATTCTTAAAAATTCTTTCGCCAGTTCGATCATTTTAGGGTCTCCCGTATATTTACCATGTTCATCGGAAAGTTTTACCGTTGGAATCCATTCTTTATTAGGTGCCTGTACACCAATCAGCTTCATCACTATATTCATAGGTTTCAACCCTACATCATTGGTAAGATTGGTGCCGATTCCGAATGAGATGCCTATTTTTCCTCTGCAGTAATTGGTAATTTCTTCTACTTTTTCAAGATTCAAAGCATCGGAAAAGATAATGTACTTAAACATAGGATTGATCCCGTTTCTTTGGTAATGGGCGATTGTCTTATCTGCAAACTCCAAAGCATCCCCGCTGTCATGGCGGACACCATCAAAAAGTTTGGCGAATTTTTTGTCAAACTGCTGGAAGAACACATCGGTAGTATAGGTGTCAGACAGAGCCACTCCAAGGTCTCCTCTGTAGACATCTACCCAATGTTCCAGAGCCATTTCATTAGCCATTTTGAATCCATATTCAGCAGCATGGAACATAAACCATTCGTGGGCATGGGTTCCGATAGGTTTTACACCATACTTCATGGCAAAATGTACATTTGAACTTCCAATAAAGGTTGATTCTCTTTTTTGAGTCAAAGCTTCCATAACCAGATTCTGTACCTTATAAGAATGTCTTCTTCTTGTTCCAAATTCTGCAAAAGTTACTCCAAGCCTGCCTAAAGAATCTGCCTTTTCTATCGTTTTGTTCATGACCACTTCATTAGAGTCTCTTTCCATGTGGTTCATTTCATAATGCAATTCACTGATCAAGGCCAGTAATGGAACTTCCCAGAGAATTGTTCTGTACCAAAGTCCTTCCACTATGACGGAAAGGTCTCCTCCTTCCTGATGTATTTTTACTTCAGACGGATCATAATGATAGCCTTCTAAAAAATCAAGATAAGGTAGATCAATATAAGGACATGTTCTTGCCATGAACTTTTTCTCGTCTTTCGTAAGTTTAAGTTCTGCCATTTTATTGACAGCTTCTCTTAAAGCAGCATCAAATCCTTCCGGAAAGTGGTGTTTCCCCCTGTTGATAAATTCATACTTTACAATAGAACTTGGGAATAGTTTTACCACTGCATTCTGCATGGTTATTTTATAAAAATCATTATCTAGAATAGAGTTCAGTCTTACGTCGTTCATAATATGTGTAATTTTAACGCAAATATAAAAATAAAAAATAAAATCGCCTAAATGTAAGGCGATTTTTTTGAAATATTTCAATGCGTTTGTTGTAGCTATTTTCCAAGATATGAATTGTACATCCAAACTTCTTTCTCCTGTTCGGTAATATAATCGCTCATTTGCGAATTGGTACCTTCATCTCCGGCTTCATCTGTAATATCCAAAAGCTCTCTCTGCAGATCAATGACTACTTTGAACGAACTTAGAATCTGCTCAACACTTTTGGTGCCGTCAGTTACTTCTTTACTTTCTTTAATAGTAGCTATTTTTAAATAGTCTGAATAATTGTGTGCAGGAGTAGCTCCTAATGTAAGGATTCTTTCTGCAATTTCATCAATCTTTAAAACCAGACTGTTGTACAATTCCTCAAACTTCGGGTGAAGGGTAAAGAACTGTTCTCCTTTGATGTTCCAGTGAGAACCTCTTGTATTCTGATAAAATACAGAATAGTTCGCTAACAATGCATTTAATTTTTCTGAGATCTTTTTGCAATCGGCTTCTTTAAGGCCAATGATACTAGCATTTTTCATATGTATATATTTATTTTTTAAGGTCTGATATACCACCAGCTTCAGTTGAGAATACGATGAAGCTTCGTAAGGCGATCAATGAGTTTATCATTTTATATACCCCAAATTTACGAAATATCGTGCCGAACTCCTTTGATTGTTAATAGATGATAACTATACGAAAGTTTTTTAAAATAGTTTGGATGTATCACAGGAACTATTCGGATTCCGTTTTGAAAGAAAAATTGGGAGGGCTGTTTTTAATAATGTAGATTTCATGATTATTTAATATTCATTTTTTCAGCTTGGGAATCGTTCTTTTTCTGTTCGTTTTCCTTTTGTATATTATGGTTCTCTGATTGTCATAGAGAAACATGTTCGATTTCAGATGTAAGTATTTGATTTTAATTTTTATATAAGTGTTTGCAGATTAAAAAAATATTACTATTTTTGCACCCTAAAATAAAAAGCAATTAAATGCCTACTATTCAACAATTAGTAAGAAAAGGAAG
>JASLCD010000419.1 GCA_030146295.1 Chryseobacterium sp. | reverse complement strand
CAGTTGGTTGTTCATTGCTATAAATATGAGTATCGGAAATCAGGATACAATCACAAGCCAGCTTTTCTTTATTTTCATTAACAAAGTCTCCTAAGCTTACAGATCCTACTTCTTCCTCTCCTTCAAGAATAAATTTAACGTTGCAAGGAAGAGTATTGGTTCTCATCATCGCTTCAAAAGCTTTCAGATGCATAAAGAACTGCCCTTTGTCATCAGCAGAACCTCTTGCAAAGATCGCTCCTTCCGGATGAAGTTCTGTTTTCTCAATATAAGGTTCAAAAGGTGGTTTTTTCCATAAATCCAATGGGTCAGCCGGCTGAACGTCATAATGTCCGTACACCAATACCGTAGGAAGGTTTTTATCTATAATTTTCTCTCCAAAAACGATAGGATACCCTTTAGTTTCACATATTTCAACATTATCCGCTCCTGCATTTTTAAGGTACTCTGCTACTATATCTGCACACTTCAATACATCAGCTTTATATGCCGGATCCGCAGAAATAGACGGGATTCTCAATAACTCAAATAATTCATCTACGAAACGCTGTTTGTTTTCGTTAATGTAATTTAATGTCTCTTGCATTGTAAAAATTTATTTTGTTAAAATTAAAAAAAATGCCCGGCAGGGACAAACAAAAAGGCAGGATTTTCCCAACCTTATGCTAATGAGCCTTATAGCTATCTTTTTTAATAAAAAATGCCCTGCAGAAACAGGGCACTTGTATATTTTGTACTTCTAATTAGTGTTCAGCTTTTGGAGCCTTTTCAGCTTCAGCAGGTTTTGCAGCAGCAGTACTGTCTGTTTTAGGAGCTGCAGCTTCTGGTTTTGCAGCAACTTCTTCTTTATGCTCTGCAGCAGCTGCATGTCCGTGACCTTCTCCCTGTGCAGCATCAGAATATCTGTCTACTCCTTCTTCCAGTTTCAAAGTTCCTTTGTTTCCACCAGCTGGCACTTTTTTACAACTTACCGCTACTGTTGCAATTGCTAAACATATAACTAATTTTTTCATATGTAAAATTTATTTTTTATAGATCATATGAAATCGTACTGTTTTAGTCTATTCTGATTTATCAAACAGCAGACGATTTCATGTTTAAATTTTTGATTGCCCAAAAGTAAGAAATCCTGCTTTTTTCGGCAACATTTTTATACTGATTTTAATATTATTTTCCCTTTTTTGGATTGTGTAAAAATAAGGTAATGGTCTCCCCCATCTTTCAACCCATATTTTTTCTTGATTTCCTCAGGTTTTAAAGGGTAATTTTTTGAAATGATATTAAACTGTTCTTTTTTCTTAATATTTTTAGAATCAACAGGTTTCATTTCAAAAATTCTCCCTGGAAAATCTTCTTTCTTTTCACCGGAGGTATAAAAATGGCTGTTGGGATGAAGTTTTTTCAATCCGAATTTTTGTGAAATCAAATTAAAGACTCCCGCTTTCAAAATAGAGTTATTCGGAATGTAAATGTACTTCTCAGGCTCAGAATATTCCGATTCTGCACTTTCTTCTTCTCCAAATCTGAAGGTAAAGGCAGATTCTCCACTTTCAAGGTTCACACAATTACAGATAATCTCCGCCGTATTTTCTTTGGATAATACAACGACAACTTCTTTTACATCATTTTTCACAGCGATAATCTCTATCCCTGAAATACCCGGAAGCACTGAAACAAGATATTTAAGATCAATGAGCGGAGAGAGTTTAATAACTACCCGATCGGAAACAGACCGCAATTCCCCCTGAATTTCGAGAATATCAGGAGACAGGTCTTCTAAAAGGAAAACTTTGTTTTTCTGCTGATCTCTTCTGGCAGGATCAAGGTAAATAACATCAAAATATTCCTGATTTTCACTTAAGAAGTCTTCAAGTTTAAGGTTGATAAATCTCGCCTGACGCCCTAAGGTATTCCAATTGTGTTCAACAATTTCTAAAAGCTCAGTATTCTGCTCTACCAAAGTAACATGATCAAAGTTTTGAGACAGATAATAAGCATCAATACCAAAACCGCTTGTGAGATCTATAAACTGATTCCCTTTCAACATTTCAGATTTATAAAGTGCGGTTTTTTCAGATGATGACTGCTCAAGATTAAGCTGTGGCGGAAAAACGATTCCTTCTTTCAAGAGAAAAGGAAATTTTTTTTCAGCAACCTGTTTTCCTTTGATCTGCTGCACAATTTCCTGCATAGAAACTTCAGGAAAGGGTGATTTTTTCAGCAGTAATGCATGTAAATCTGCAGCCAGATTTGCATTGATATAGTTTTGAATGTCTTTGTTTAATAATTTAACCACAGAATTACACAGATGATTATGTTTTATATTAAAAGGATGTCAAATAAATTATGTGCAATCATCTGCGGAAATCCATGCAATCTGTGGTGAAATTAAAGTATCCTACAGTTGTCATAAATTTTTGAAGATGATTATTCTTTTTTTAGTCTAATTTTCCATTTATCTTTCTAAAAATACTTTTATAGTCGGCATTAAAGTTAACTAAAATATAGATTTCCTGATATAAAAGCTTATCTCATTTTCTTTCATGACATTTGTATTTTGTGTTTCATAAATCTACACAAAATCCTGCATGAAGATGATCATTCCATCCCATTATCTTTTGTAAAAAATATAGTCTGTCAATACTGGATTTACGCCGTTCTGTTTAAGCAAAGAATTGATTTGTCCTCTGTGATAAGTAGAATGATTAACTGCATGAAACAACATTTCAAATATGCTGTTTTCGAACGTTGCTCCCTTTGAATTATGATATTCTATTTTTTGTTCCAAATCCAGATTACTGATAATGTCAATGCTTTTAATAAAATTATTATGATTAATCTCCAGAAGAGATTCAAAAGGATTGATTTGCCAGACTTCAAAAGTTATTTCCCCTAGTATTCTGGCATTCCAGATCTGTTGGGCATTAAGGGTATGATTCATCAAACTGATGGTTTTATCGTCGATAATTTCTCTGTTTTCAGAAATAACTTTTATCATCTCAACGTTGAAATGATGGGTATATTCAAATAAATCAACCAGTTTATCTTTCATCGCTAAAAAAATCTATAAACTTTTTTCTCTATGTAAAATCAGTACATCCGGAGATGCAGGATCAATATCTGCCGGCTTTTTATTTTCAAAGTCTAAGAACAGTAAAAATTCATTCTCGTTGACAAATTTAATAAGTCCACTTAAAAATTTACTTTCTTCAAGTTTGTTATTGGTATCATTGTATGATCCAATTAGATTGAATCTGATTACTTTTTGAGAGAAATCAGCCGTATATTTTACATGGGCTACCTTACCTTTATTGGGGCCGTCAGGAATTACATGGTTTCTGCCATCAATCTTCAATCCATCCAGCTCTAATTTTACGTAGCCATCGGAAAAAAATGTAAATGACCCCTGATTACCAGCATCTGTTGTATTCCATTTCCCGTGCAGGTCTTTATCAGTCTGTGAAAAGCATAAGCTGAAAAACAGCAAAAGAAAAAAAAGTATACTTTTTTTCATAGTATATTTATATTTCTATGTTTTTATTCAAACATTTCAGCCCAACGAACCGCCTTTATTTCTTTTTCGTTATAAAGATCAGCAATAGATTTCTTAACGTCTAATTTGGGGTATAAATTCACTCCGATCAGTTTTATTTTCCCTTCTTCAATCCATTGTTGCTCTTCAACCGCATGATTGTAGATTTTTTTCTGAACAACGCCCTGCTTCAGCAATTCAAGATAACCTCCTGCTTCTTCAATTTCAACAAACAAAGCCCATGCTTTTTCTGCAAACTGCCGGGTAATGTCTTCTATATAATAACTTCCGTTGGAAGCATCTTCAAATACATTGATGATACTTTCGTAAGCCAGAACAATCTGTTGTTTGAAAGAAATCTCTTCCGAATTGTCGGTACTTCTGCTGACCAGATAATTATTGGTAAAAACAGCATCTGCTCCTCCAATCATGGCCGAAGCAAGTTCAAGTGTTGAGCGGATCAGGTTGTTTTCATTGTCAGAAACGGCTTTATTTCTTAGTGAAGTCTCTGCAAAGATGTATGGAACTTCATTCATTCCATATTCCTTGGAAAGCTGGTTAAAAACGATTTTAAAGGCTCTCATTTTGGCCATTTCAAAGAAATAATTTCCTCCTACTGCTATCCTGAAGATCAGTTTATTTAAAATTTCAGCACCATAGGCTTCTGCCAGCTCCTTAGCTTTTGCCAGGGCAATACCAAGCTGTTGATAAATAGCTGCTCCGGCATTCTGATGCAGTGAAATATCAACACAGATATTTCTTTTAAAGTCTTTTGCCAGTAATTCTTTTGCGAGCTGGTTGTCAATACTTCCCTCTTTTTCATTAAAAACGTCAATCAATGAAAAATACTGGTCTTCTTCTTTAGGACTGATGTGTCCTGCAAGTTCTTTGTTGTTGACAAAAATAGTTTTCTGATCAAGATTTTCTACATTCTGATCAAGGACAAATGCAAATACTTCTTCTTCTAAACTTTCATGGTATTTTGCTACCAAATGGGTACTTTCTTCAACTCTGGGCAGATTTACCAGAGGTTTCTGAACTTCTGTGTAAAAAGGTTTCACCTCTATTCCTTCCAAATTCTGTTTTTCTAAAATAGGGTAAATATCCTCTGTTTTGAGTTGTTTTTTGACTAAATTTTCCCAGTTTGAAAATGTATCTGTATTTGACATTAGTTTTATTTATTTGTGAATGGTCAATAGTCCATTTTATCCTGCCATGAGTTGATTTCAGGCTGGAAAATGGTAAGACGTATTCTATTCAACTTCTATTATTTTTTAGCAACTTTTGTGCTGTCTACCACCAAAATGAAAATCTCTTCATTCGGTTTTTTCATAAAATAATTTTCTCTTGCGTATTTTTCTTTCTCTGACTTGTTATTCATCAGTTTTTTATAAAAAGCATCATTTTTTTCATATTCTTTTTTGTAAAAGTCCAGCTGCTCTTCATATTTTCTGATTTCACCATTCAGTTCATTAATTACAAGAAATGAGGTTTTATCGAAAAAAACCATCCATACCAAAAACATGCAGATCGTAATGGTATACTTATTCAAAA
>JASLCD010000401.1 GCA_030146295.1 Chryseobacterium sp. | reverse complement strand
CACAAAGATGTACTTTGTATTCTTTTTACTCATTAGATTAGGTTTGTGCAAAGTTATGGGAAAAAGAAATACAAAGCAATTATTTAAGTTTTTAAAATACAAAAACACAGTTCAAACAATTATAAAACCAGATTAAAAATTTCTTCAAGACGAATGAAATAAAGCTATAAGCATTATGATTCCGGTATATAAACTAAAACCGAAATTCACAGAAGTTTTAACGCTAAGTTTTTTTTTAGAGCTAAGCTTCCTGCCATAATAACTACCCTTAAGTTTTCTTGAAATCTTTGAGTTTTATCTTATGTGAGTTCTGCAGAATCATTTTAAACTTATGTAAGGAGACAAAATATTTTAAAATAAAAGTTCTTATGGTTTTATAAAGCTTACATCACTTTCACAAAAAAAGGTTTTCCATTTAAATAGAAAACCCTTTTATATTGTATGTATTTTAAAAATTACTGCTTAACCAATTCAAAATAAGCAGTTACCTCTACATCTTTTGCAATTCCTGCTCCTGTAGGATCGTATTTGATTCCATAATCCAGTCGGTTTACTGTAAACTTCGTCTGAATTCCCATAACTTCTTTTCCGTCTTTATTTTTTGTAATTCCACCGAATGTAACCGGAGCACTGATTTCTTTTTCCACTCCTTTCATCGTCAGTTTCCCTTTTACAATATAATTGTTGTTTTTATCTTTTGCAACGGAAGAACTTTTAAATTCAATAGTAGGATATTTGGCAACATCGAAAAACTCTTCACTTATAAGATGTCTGTCTCTCATGTCCACTCCGGTGTTAATGCTGGAAACACTTATAGAAAAGTTTAAATCGGCATTATCCAGATTAGCACCGCTGCTGGCCATTCTACCATCAAATTTATCAAACCTTCCCTGTACAAAGCTAATTCCCATATGCTTGATATTAAAATTGACAGAAGAATGCATGTGATCTACCTGCCAGGTACCTTGTGCAAACGTCACAACACTTAAAAGCGCAAATACGAAAGATAAAAATACTTTTTTCATTGTAATTATATTTTACATTACTATTTAATTGAACAAAGCTAAGATATGAAAGATATTTCTACCTTGGATAGATTAGTTTTTTAATATTAAATCCATTTAGATTCTGAAAGAAAAATGCTTTTTTATAACTTCGCAGTATGGCAAAACTGAAAACAGCATATTTCTGTCAAAACTGCGGAACTCAATATCCACAATGGCTCGGACAATGTAAAAACTGTGGAGAATGGAATACCTTAGTGGAAGAAGTCGTTGAAAAACCCTCCCATAAAACACCTCCTTTCTCAAAATCCAAACAACATGTGATCAATATCGTTGAAGTGGTAACGAGTGAGGAACCAAGAATAAAAACTCCTTCCGAAGAACTAAACCGTGTTTTGGGAGGTGGAATCGTTTTAGGTTCCGTTACTTTGATTGGTGGCGAACCGGGAATCGGAAAATCTACCTTGCTGCTTCAGCTTGCTTTGAAGATGAAGAAAAAAGTTTTCTATGTTTCTGGTGAAGAAAGTGCTTCTCAGATTAAAATGAGAGCGGACAGACTTACGGATATTCAAAATCCGAACTGCTTCCTTTTCACTGAAACATCATTGGAAAAAATTCTTCATGAGGCCAAAAAGCTGGAACCGGATTTCGTGATCATTGATTCCATTCAGACACTGCAGTCTCAGCTGATAGAAAGTTCCCCGGGAACGGTCTCTCAAATCAGAGAATGTTCCAATGAGATTATCAAATACGCCAAAGAAAACAACACTCCTGTCTTTCTTGTAGGACATATTACCAAAGACGGACAGATTGCCGGACCAAAAGTACTGGAGCACATGGTAGATGTTGTTCTGAATTTTGACGGAGACCGAAATCACCTTTTCAGATTATTGAGAGCGAATAAAAACCGTTTTGGTTCTACCTCTGAAATTGGAATTTATGAAATGATTTCCCAGGGATTGAAAGAAATTAAAAATCCTTCTGAAATTCTCATTACCAAGAAATTTGAAGAGCTTTCCGGTAACTCCGTTGCGGTAACTCTGGAAGGAAACCGACCGATGCTTCTGGAAATTCAGGCACTGGTGAGTACAGCAGTGTACGGAACTCCTCAAAGAAGCTGCACCGGTTTTGACTCCAAAAGACTGAACATGCTTTTGGCCGTACTGGAAAAAAGAGCAGGTTTCCAATTGGGAGCGAAAGATGTCTTCCTGAATATTACCGGAGGAATAAAAACAGATGATCCTGCGCTGGATTTGGCCGTCATTGCTTCTGTCCTTTCCTCTAATGAAGATATTGCGATTTCTGAACATTACTGTTTTGCCGGAGAAATCGGATTAAGTGGCGAAATTCGTCCGGTAGCACAGATTGAACAGAGAATTACTGAGGCTGAAAAATTAGGTTATGAGAAAATATTTGTTTCCAATCTTAATAAAATACCGAAAAGAAAATTTGGAATCAAGATTGAAGAAGTGAGTAAGATTGAAGATTTTCACGAGAGGCTTTTCTGATGCCAATCGTCAATTTTGCCCCGCAAGCCAATAGGTAATCGAATGTAGAAAAAAATTCACAAGCGAAGCGAATGGTCTATTCATTATTCGTTATTATCAAACATTCACATTTAATTCATACCTTTAGTTTATGAATTATCTGGCGCATTCTTTTCTTTCTTTTACCGACGGGCAGATCGTGGGACAATTTCTCGAAGACTTTATCCGTAACAGAGATCGTTTTACTTTTCCGAAAGATATTCAGGACGGAATTACCCTGCACAGAGCAATTGATACTTTTACAGACTCCCACCCTGCTATTCATGAAGCTAAAAAAGTATTTGCTCCGTTGGTAAGATTATATGCAGGTGCTTTTGTAGACGTTTCAATGGATCATTTTGTAGCGAAAGACCTTTCTCTGAATTCTCTGGCAGAATGGAAAGCGCATTCCCTTAAAGTTTATCGTGTTTTAAATGCTTATGAACAATGGCTTCCTGAAAACTTTAAAAAGATGTTGGTGAAAATGGAGCATGATGACTGGCTTTATAATTACCGTGAAGACTGGGGAATTAAATTCAGTATTCAGAATGTTTTGAATAAAGCAAAATACCTTGATAAGGATATTCCCGTTTTTGAAGCTTTTTTGAAGAACAAAGATCATCTCCAGCAGTGTTATGATGATTTTTTTCCTGACCTTTTAACCCATGTAAGGGGAATTAATGCTCTTTTACAACTGGACATTTAGTGCAAAATAAAAACACTTACCTCATAAAAGATAAGTGTTGTATAAATTTGTGTTATTAGAATTTTTTATGCCTGAGTACTCTATAGAAAAGCTTTTGGGAACACTTTTCTGTTAAAGTTTTTAAAAAAATAGTATTAATCTCCAATTCTGAATACTAAAAGCTGAGTTGAAGCTGCTGCCAGAGTCATCCCGGTACCAGAACAATTTCCAGACTGTCCTCTTCCCAGACGAATAGGCCAGGTTCTTCCGGCTGGAACCGTAGTGGAATAAGTAATAGTACCTCCGTGATTGGATAAAATACCTGAATTATGATAGGCTGTACTGTGTATTCTCTGAGTTCCGGCTGCTCCGGTAGGAAAATCCACAATATAGGAGCTGTTTCTACATTTATCCGCTTCTACTGTAGTTCCGTTGTCATTGTTATGAAGCGCTTCATACACAAAAGTGATCTGATAAGTTCCTGCCGGAAATGTAATAGTGCTGGTAGCCGCATTATAACTCATCCCTGAGATTGAATTCTTTATTGCAGTCATTGGAACAATCGACAAACTTCCTGCAGCAAAACCATTAAGGAAATCGGTCTGAGCTGTTTCCAATCTGAAAAGAGCTGGATTTGGAATAGATAACGCTCCAAGTGTACCAATAGTTTTCACAACTCCGTTAGCATCCAAAACCATAAGAGGATCTGTAGTAGTGTTTCCCGTTGTGGTTCCCTGCAAACGTAAAGGATCTGTACCATTAATATGTAGTCTGTTGGTAGGCGCCGCAGTTCCTACTCCTACTCTGTCATTCGCAGCATCTACTGATAAAGTAGTACCATCTACAGAAAAAGCATTTACAGCTGTTCCCGTAAAAGCAAGCGTATTACTTCCTTGTGTTACGGCACGGTTTCCTGTTAAAGTTCCATCTGTATTATAGATATTAACGGAACTTGTTGCAGGAATTGCTTTCCAGGTTCCTACCCCTGCAGCATCAGAAGTAAGTACATATCCGTTAGATTGATTTCCGTCTACAATTTTTATAGCTGCTACCGGAACGGCAGGTGTTCCTGCAGACTGAACATCTAATTTCGTAGCGGGAACAGCTGTTCCAATTCCCACATTTCCTGAAGACTTTATAGTCATTCTTGCAGCATAATCTGTAGCATTTCTTGTGAAAACCTGTAATCCTGCATAATTATTTGCAGCATCCCTGTCTATTCCTATAATGGATGCTCCCGTAATACCAGAAGGACTTGTTGAGGGAATAAATTCAATTCCTCCGAATAAAGGGTTAGTCGCATTGCTATTATATAATGTAACACTTCTTGGAGTACCCTGCGAACATGGTGCACCACAATTATCAATCCCTGCAGACAAAATATCTGTTACATTTCCAGCTACCGGATTTAGTAGGGATAAAAAACTGGAAGGAGCAGCCGTTCCTATCCCTACTCTTCTGTTCAGAGCATCTACCGAAAAATTATTACCATTCACTGAAAAAGCATTAGTTGAATTTGCTGTAAATGCCAGTGTATTGCTCCCTTGGGTTACCGTTCTATTTCCCGTTAAAGTTCCGTTGGTATTATAAATATTAGTATCAGTAGTATTACCAGGATTATGAAGTTTAACCCATACTGAGCCATTATAATAGTAATAACCAACAGCATCGATATTAACCGCATTCCCTCCTAGCGAGCCATTTGCCACACTATTCACGTAGATCATGGTAGAAGTTGGAATTCCCGTCATACTTTGGGCTTTCAATCTGTCTACACGCACAACCAGAAGCCCCTCTACAGAAGTTCCTGTTGGGTTTTTTGCAGTAATATCAAATGTTGCAGCAGGATTAGCGGTATTAATACCTACCTGTGCAAAAGTTAAACTACTGACTGTCAGTAGTGTTAATGTAATGTTCTTTTTTTTCATTTTCATATTAAGTCATTTAATAATTGGGACGATTTTTGATTTTCTGTGATCACTTATGAAGATTTAATCTTATAATAACCATGAAATCATAACAAAGTTTGTGTGAGCTATAATCAGATGAATACAGACTATAGAAAATTGTGATTGGTAAAAACAGTGGAAAATAGATTTATTTCATTTCATAATATAATTGGTTCAATTACTATAATTCAAAAAAAAATATAAATAAATTATTAAAATAATATTAAAATAAACACATGTGTATATAAACAAAATATTAAAAATTTAAACAATAACAATAAATATTTTATGAAAATAATAAAAATAATGAAAATACAATTAAAAAAAACGTCAATAATTAAAATTTAACATTTTATCAAATCATCAGTCAAAAAAAATTACTCGTTATACAGTGACTTATTTTAACTTTATTTTAGGTAAAAAAAAACAGCAACCTGGGTTACTGCTTCTCGATTTTTTATTGAATTAGGAAGATCAAAAGGTTTTAAACAAATAACGATTGGGGTATGATAGTTTTTCACTATTCCTTTGTCCATTAACGATAATATGGACAATATTGATCTGATCATCAAAAAGATTATACAGAAAACTTACGGCGGTTTCCACTTTTTTCGGGGCAGCTACAGGTTCAGATTCCATAAAGATATTTACAGATTCCTGGTCTTCTTCATAACCGATATAATTTACCTTCAAAAACCTGTTATCAGCTTTTAGTTTAAAATATTCCGAACAATATTTTTGCAGAGCATCATTCAGTCTGGTCTTATATTTTTCGTCATTAAAATGAAAAGCGCCACCATATTTTTTTTCTAAACCATTTTCCATATCGTCAAGGAAGAACCTTCCCGTCACTTCAAATGTTCTGGTTTTTGAATTATAATTAATTTCCACAGAGCCTACATGATAGGGATGAACGGCATTACTGTCCGCAAAACTCTGAAATACCATTGTTACGAATAAAAAAAATCCCCAAAAAAGCTTACCCGACATGATTTTTATTTTACAGCAAATATAAAAAAAGCAACAGTTATAAATCTGTTGCTTATCTATTGAATTTGATTGATGAAGATTTATTGTTTAATAACTTTCTTCGTAACCTTTGTGTTATCATCCAGTACAATGGTAAACAGATACGTTCCCCTTACCAGTTCCGAAATATCAATTCTGCCTGAGTTGGCATTTACATTTACAGTTTTAACCAATTTTCCTGAAACATCATAAATAGTTACTGCACCTTTAGAATGTCTGCCCAATAGTACATTTACAAAATCTTTCGCAGGGTTCGGTGTAACATTTACGTCCGAGTTCATCTTAATCTCTGCCGTTCCTAATGTTGTTCCTGTTTTAACAAAATATCCACCAAAACCTGTTGTCTGGAAGCTCACTTCCCAGTATTGGTAGGTATCATTCCAAATAATATCAGCAATATCAGGAGTAATAATTGCAGCCGTTCCTCCAAAAGAAGCTACCGTACCTGTAGTACTGGTTCCTGTATATTTTTCAATAATCAGGTTGGCTTTATTGGCGATATCAGTAGGTGAAGTAGGTAACTTCACGCCATTGGTCAGATTATAAGCATCAAAATCACTCTGTTTAAAGTATAAAGTTACTTTTCCGGTTGCCGTGGCTGCATTGGTACCCGGATTTATCTCATACCTTCTTGCAACATAATTGGGCTGTGCATTATCCACCCACACCTTTGATGTTGTGTTTCCTGTTATGGTACTTGCGGTTTCTTTTTCAACTCTTGAAATAAGCTGGCAGGCATTGGTAAAATAGTTATATCCATTGGCCACCGTATTTGTTTTCGTTTGATTGGAAGCTGCCAGATTCTTCACTTCAGCAACATTTTCATATACCACGGCTCTCATTTTAAGATCAAATGTTCTTGAAGTCCATGTTGTACCATCTGTTGAGGTCTTGGATCTGTTATTAAGCACTGCATTTTCAGCTTTCATGGCAATCCTTCCCCCTAAACCGTTGATTACAATATAAAATTCTTTTCCTGTCACCATTTGTACATTCAAATCGGAAAGATTCACATAATTCCATGTAAATCTCTGAGTATTATTAAGCCATGAAGTAACGGTCTTAGTGGCTATAATATCTCCGGGATTTCCGCTGGCATTCACTTTTCTGATTTGAATATCCACAGGAATATCTGAAGGAATTGAGGTTCCCGTTAAGAATGAAAAACCACCCAATTTCCCTGTTAATGTCGGCGTATACCGCACTGCAAGGGCAATATTATCAAAATAATAATTAGCTTCTGTATTAGCAATAATATAAGGTTCATCATACCCTACTGTCTCAAAATTGGATTTTACACATCCCAATTCATCGGTAACCGCTTTGTAAATATCTAGTTTGCCATACCCCCATCTCATATTAGGAACAGTTCCGGTTGCGCCATCCATTCTTGCATTAGAGGTAAGGCGTGCTTTCACCTGGGCTGCCGTCAATGCCGGATTGGCCTGCAGTAATAGCCCTACTGCTCCGGCTACTCCCGGTGAGGACATACTTGTTCCCTGGTTTTTCACATAGTAGGTCGTCCCGGCAATGATATCTGTACTACCAGGAGATGAATCGCCTGATCTGGATGAAATAACATTCTGCCCCGAACCTGCAATATCCGGTTTTTGAAAACCATCTACTCTTGGCCCCTGTGAGCTGAATGAAGATATAGATTCCTGTGGAGTAAGTGTATAATAGCCGCTCGTACCGCTATACCAACTTGCTCTCCCCATATAAGAAGCAACCGTAATAGCATTGGAAGCATTCCCGGGAGAACCAACAATATATTCATTATCCCCGTTTTGTAATGTCGTTGCCACTCCCTGGCTGTACAGCCAGCCATGGGTTGTGATCTGCTGTGCTCCGTTATTGGTAATCTCTAATGTATAATCTCCCTGCACATTGGTAGATCCGGAGGTTCTGGATACGACTAATTGTACATATCTTTTGTTGTTATCATTTCCCCAATAGTTATACATAGTGGCTGTAAGGCCACCTCCCAGTATATTGTGAGTTGTGGTCGTACTTATATTCTGTGTATACTGCTGCCCATCGGGAGTGGTAAGTTTTGCTGTAACAGCAGTATTATCATTGGCATACATAATGAATGAGAATATTGATGTTGCAGAGGTATTACTTGCTACGGTAAAATTATAGGTCTGTGCAGCACCAGCTGCTATATCAACTTTTCTGTGAAGGTTAGCTCCATAATCATTTCCTGCTGAAATAACCACTACTCTACCAGGTCCTGATGCCGTAAAATTATTAACGGCCACTTCATGACTGGATGTTCCGTCATGAGCTGTTCCCTGGCCGCCAATGCTCATATTGACAACGATGGGTTTGTTAAGTGCCGTAGCTACATTTTTGAAGTAGGTTAAGGCATTAATGGTATTTGTGGTGGGAAAAGATCCGTTTCCTCCTTTTACAAAAACAATATCTGCATCAGATGAAAATCCTTTATGTCTCTTATCTGTAAAAGCAGCTCCATTTCCTGCAGCAGTACCTGAAACGTGGGTTCCATGTCCGTTTGTATCATTTTCACGAACAAATCCTGCAGGTGTTCCATCCAGTTCATCCTCAATTTGTGCTCTTGTATATTCTACCCCTGTTGAAAATCCTGTAGGAGTGGTTTCTCCTCCCTGCGCAGTTAATGTCTGATCCCAGATGGATACAATTCTGCTTTTGGTTTGATCATCAGCTTTTCTGAAATCCGGGTGCTTCCAGTCTATTCCACTGTCATAAATCCCAACCAAGACCCCAGTTCCGTTATAAGCGGTATTATTAAAAACTCCATCCTGCAAAAGACTTGCTCCGGACTGAGCGCGGCTCACATCATTATGGAGCTCATCAAATGCGGGTCCCATTACAGAAGTTACATAGGGAAGCTGCACAAGTCTTTCAAGATCTTCTATAGTAACTAAAGCTGTTGAAAAAGCAGGCAGCTGGCTCTGAATAATAAATCCGTCAGCTTTCAGTTTTTCCGGTTCTTTGGTATAAATAATACATGAATACATGGTCTGTGCTCCCTTTGAGGTCACCACCAAATGTTGATCAAGTTTCATATCCGGGCGTTCCAGTTCTTTCACAGCCCTTCCATTGGCTATACTCTCTTTATTTTTCAATAAAATATCAAATCGGGAATCCAATTTCTGTACCTGCCCATAGAAAGCATAGGAATACAATCCTAAAAAGGCTGCTGTCGCATTTCTTAGAAGCTTCGCTCCTCCAGGTGAAATGTTTACTTTTGTAAAAAATAATTTTTTAATATCCATATTTCATTTTTAAGCAATACAATTATACAATATTTATTCAAAATAGAAATAACGTTTATAATTAACAAACAACAAGCGAAAAAATTAAATCAAATAATAAAATTAACAACATTTTAACAAATTATTTAAAATATAAAATTTTTTAACCAAAATGCAGGATTTTCTTTTTTATTTAAACCTTGGATGGGAGCATATTATTTCTCTGGATGCCTTAGATCACCAGCTGTTTGTTCTGGCATTGATTGCTGTTTATTCCTACAGTGACTGGAAAAAAATTCTGATCCTTGTAACCGCATTTACGATCGGGCATTCCATTACATTAGCTTTAAGTATTCTGGATATCTTCAGGGTGCCTTCAGACTGGATTGAGTTTTTAATTCCTCTGACGATTGTACTCACTTCATTGGATAATATCATCATGAAAAATCATAAGCAGACCTTAATGCGGGCCAATTACTATCTTGCCCTGATTTTTGGTCTGGTACATGGAATGGGGTTTGCCAATACAGCCAGAGTAATGATTGCCAAAAGCCAAAGCATCGCTTTACCTCTGCTGGGCTTCAATATTGGCCTGGAACTTGGGCAAATTGTAATTGTTGCTGCCATCTTAATCATGCTGTTTATTTCCCTTACCATTTTCAAAGTGAATAAAAAGGACTGGATTCTTTTTGTTTCTTCCGGGGTCTTTGCTTTATCATTAAAAATGACTTTGGAAAGAATTCCTTTCTAAACGTTAAATATTTTTATTATTTCAAGAGCTTATTACTATCTTTGATCATTAATAAATCATTTCGGTTATGAAACTAAAAGTTGTTATACTTTCACTTTCTGTATTTGCATATACAGGTTTCACCGCACAAAATATTCAGAATAACCC
>JASLCD010000397.1 GCA_030146295.1 Chryseobacterium sp. | reverse complement strand
CAGGTCCTGCTCCCTGGTCTTTATAAAAAATCTCTGTTCCGTCTTTTAATGTAAGTGTGCTCATAGTGTTAAATTTTTAATGTTAAAGAATGTTTTATTTGATTATTTTTCGTTGTCTTGATTCTTTAGCAAATGTAGGACAGTTATCGTTCCCTTAAATTAATCTAGTTTAATTTCGTACATTTTTATGAAAAATTTTTATTTGGATGATTAGAACCATTTATTTTATGCTGGCTTTTTTGTAGAATGTTTTACATATTTCTGGGGAGTTATAATTTTTCAGAAAAGGTACCGACCAAAGATAGAGACGGTTTAGCTCTTTCAGCCATGATCATTTTACTCTATCCACAGGTGTCCCATAGAATAGGTTTTAGCTTTACCCGCTACAATAACTCTTTCGTTTTTGTTTTCGCAATAGAGCTGTCCGCCTCTTTCAGATAGCTGACGGGCAAAAAGCGTCTCCTTTCCTAATCTTGAAGACCAAAACGGAATAAGCGAGCAGTGTGCAGAGCCGGTTACAGGATCTTCAAGAATAGATGACTGCGGAGTAAAGTATCTTGAGACAAAATCGCTGTCAGTACCTGCAGCTGTTACAACAAGGCCGCCGGGATCAAGGTTGATCAGATCGAAGATAGATCTTTCAATTTTGATATTTTTGATGTCATCCTCAGCATCATATACCAGAATATAATCTCTGGATTTGAAGACTTCCTTGGGCTGGATATTGAGCGATCTGGATATACTTTCCGGAAGAATGGCTTTTTCAGGCATTCTTGAAGGAAAATCCATATAATACATGCCATCTTTAACCTCAACGGTTAATTCGCCGCTTTTAGTGTCAAAAACAATTCGACTGCCCTGATAGTTTAAGATTGAAATGAGACAATGCGCTGTGGCAAGGGTAGCATGACCGCATAAATCCATCTCTATTTCAGGGGTGAACCATCTCAGATGAATCGTACTGCCATTATCGATAAAGAAAGCTGTTTCGGCTACGGCATTTTCGCGGGCTATTTTCAAAAGCATTTCATCAGGCAGCCAATTTTTTAAGGGAACGACACATGCAGGGTTTCCATGGAAAATTTTTTCAGTAAATGAATCTATTTGATATAATTCTAACTTCATGATGGATAAAAATTTCGATCTGTAACGAAGATACTCTATTTTTCAGACAGTTGCTGATAGTTTCCTCATTCTGATGTTTTTTCTTTTACATCATTTTTTTTTAGTTGGGTTATAAAATAGGAAGGGCTCACACCAGTTTCTTTTTTAAATATCACCGCAAAAACTTCTCTCGAAGAAAAACCGCAGGCCTCTGCCAGATAGCTTATTTTATACTCTCTGAAAATGGGTGTTTCATATAACTTATTGGTAATGAATTGAATCCGGAGCCCGTTAATATAATTATTGAAGTTTTTATTTTTATATTGTTTGATAATCTCTGAAAGATATCTAGGGTTTGTAGTCAGTGAATTGGATAGAGAGGTGAGCGTCATATCTTTTTTCAGGAACTTTTCGGATTTTTCAAATTTTGAAAGTTTATTTAGTAGTAAGGCTGTAGTTTCTTCCGAGATCATTAGACTATTTTCGGTTCCTTTATTTTCTGGTTTGATCTCGTTTGGTTGATTTTCAGGAATTTGAACTTCTTTTTTAAGATTTTCAATAATTACTTCATACCGTTGATGAAGTTTATTTTGATTTCTCTTCCAATACCACCATCCTGCTGTAATAAGAGTTAGGGCAATGATACCAAAAACGGCAGCGAACTGCAAGATATTATTCTGGTGAACTTTATCTTTTTGCAAGCTTATTTTTTTTATAGTTTTATCCGCAGACAGCTTATTGGAATGAGCCAGACTATCGCTGAGATTTGAGTAAAGAGCCATATATTTGATGGTAGAATCTTTGTTTTTAAGGCTTTCAAAAGAATTTGTCAAAGTAGCATACGCAGCCACTCTGCTGGCAGGGGAATGCGTTCTCTTTTCTAGCTGTAAAACTTCCAGTGCATAATCGATGGCTTCTGTATTTTTACCCTGTTCCGAATAGAAATGGCCCAAATAATTTAATATAGGAATTTTATCAACTTTCATTTGGGTAAATTTCCTTTGATTCAGGATTTTTAATGATTTCTTAAGGTATTCTTCTGCAATATCTGGTCTTCTGGGGTTGGAGATCATGGCATAATGCATTCCGATATTCATATAAAGATAAGAGATCATGTCATACTTTTCATCTGTTTGCCGGGTATTTTCACTATCGCGTATTTTTTCCGCCTCCTGAAGGCTTTTTTTGAAATAGAGTAAAATGGTGTCCTGATGTGCTTTTTTGGGAATATAATACCCTGCTGTTAAACCCTGGTAAATATGGGCCTTGTTAAAGTGTTTTTTGTTCTCGTCAGTGAGTTTATTGACAAAATATTCTGCCTTATGTAGTTCTTTGTAATTTTCATCAAAAAGCCCAAGTGCTGAAAGTGAGGTTCCCCTCTCAATATATGCCATTGCAATAGATTCGTTGTCGTCAGTTTCTTTGGCTGCTTTTTCTACTTCATACGAGTATTCAATAGATTTTTCATTTTCATCGATATTATGATAAAGCACCATTAAATTTTTTAGACTGGTAAGGATAGATGCTTTGTCATGAATGTCTTTGGCATCTCTGAGTATTTGTAAATAAAGCTGAATCTTTTTCCTGGGGTCAAGAGATATATTTTTAGCAGAGGCTAATTTTTTGTCGATACTTTGTTTAGTAACAGTTCGGTTATCTATTTGTGCGTGATAAAAACCGAAAATAATACAGGTGAACAGAAGAATAATGTTGTTTTTCATCCGATTGATTTGTTTTTTCTGTTTGCAATTTTAGCGCTATTTTAAGTATTTATCTGTGATTTAAATGTAATTATTTCGGAAATTATAATGTTTTTTTTACCGATAAATATTTGATTACTAATTCTATCTGTTTTAATAAGTACTTTTATATATTCTATTTTATTTTGAGTCTATTATGTTATTTCAATCTGGTTTTTTACCTGTTCTGGCAATTTAAAATTTTTACATAAATAGATTTTCCGGCATCAACGGATCCATAATACAGGATAAAAGAAAATGTATTTACTGGTCAAAATATTCTAAGTTATAAGGGATAATCAAAACTCTTAATCACTCTGTAGTATGGAGATTTTATGCATTTTTTTCAGTAATGTAAACCGAATTCCTTACGATACATTCTTATTTGGTGTATGACAAAAATCTACATTTGCGATTGAAGAATGTTTTACAGTATGGCAAAGATTTTTACAATTTAAAGCTAATGCCTACAGAATAAAATTGTCTTTATTAACACAAAACCCCGAACAAAAAAACTGAATGATGAAAAAAATAACGGTAAAAACCTTACGCCAATGATGCTGGATCTTAAAAATATTCATATAGGATCTCTGATAAAAATGCGTATTGAAGAACGTAATATGAATGTACTCCGGATATGCAAATTTCTAAAATGTACAGAAGAAGAATTGATCTCAATATTATCAAAAAAGTCTTTGGATTCTGAGATTATATTGAAACTAAGTACCCTGCTGGAATACGATTTTTTTAGACTTTACTCTCAGTATCTGATCCTTTATGCTCCTCAGACGATTTCAACAAATAATCCTGAAAAAAAAACAGCTCTCCCACAGTATCGGAAAAACATATATACGAAAGAGATGGTAGACTTTATTTTGGAACAAATTGGAAACGGAAGTAAAACACAAATGCAAATCGTACAAGAATATAGAATTCCGAGATCTACTTTGTACAAATGGGTAAACAAATATGTACAATCAAAAAAGAAAGATTAATTACATGAAAAACACTCCTGATTATAAAAAAATTTTTAACGATATAATCAATATAAAATTCCCTGATAAAAAAGAAATATGCAGTCATTTATTAGATAAATCACATTTATCAATACTTGATATTATAGACCTCAATGAACTTCTTTTCAGAAACGGATCCAAAGAAAATAGTGTTTTTAACCAGAAACACCGCTCTTATAATACATCAGCGATCTATCAGATATTAGAATATCAGAAGAAGAATCAATTGAACAACTCTCAACTTGCGGGACATTTTAAATTAAGCAGGAATACCATAGCTAAATGGAAAAGTCTCTTTCCTATCTGAAATTTCTTACCCTTTTAGCAGATCTGTTCTAGATCATACTAATCGTTCAATTAAAAAAATATGAAACAGATGAATAAGAAAATAATAATAGTAATTCTGGCCGGAGTATGTAGTTTTTTTTCTCCAATAGACGCACAGACAGGGATAGGAACCTCAAACCCTCAAGGGATTCTGCATGTAGATGGTGCCAGAGATAATGCTGCTACAGGAACACCCACAACAGCTCAGGCAGCAAATGATGTTGTTGTCAGCAAGACTACAGGCTTTGTAGGGCTGGGAGTTCTTGAACCTAAAGTAAAGCTTGATATGAGATCTCCAAGCTTGGAAAATGCTCTGGGTTTAAATACGACTACGATGAGTGCTGCATTAGCAGGAGCGGGGGCGGTACGCTATGATGTTATCAATGTGCCTGCAGGTCCCAAGATTGAGGTGTCAGATGGTTCAGTATGGAGTAAAGCCTATGTTGCTCCCCAAAAATCGGTTGTAGTGGCGCGTAAAATTACAAGCCAGTCAGTCACTCAAGGTGTGGCGGCCAATATAGTTAACTGGAATGTGGTACGCGATATGAGCAATAGTTTTGATGCTGTTTTAGGAATATTTACAGCTCCTCGTGATGGTACCTATACTTTTTTATTAACCTTTAATTTTAATGGAGTGGTTATTAATGATGGCTCCAGAGTTGAATCACAATTTTACAATACGACAACAAATACTGTTCTGGCAAGTGTTTATAAAACCTTCGGGCAATCGATGACAGGCACCCCTGATGATGCTAATGCAACCCGGTCTACCCAGGCTGGGGGTTCAAGTACGGTTACACTTACTTTGAATGCCGGGACAAAAGTAGTGGCCAGGCTTTGGCATAATCTTATTTCGAGCGGTGCTGTTACACTCAGGGTTACAAGCAATTCTACAGATCCCACGAATCCGGATGATGGGTTTAATAATTTAACAATTATAGAACATTAAAAAAATCAATATGATGAAAAAGAATAGGAGCATTCCATACACGCTGCTTGCGTATATTTTATGTTTTTTCTCAGGTAAGACTGCTGCTCAGGTAGGTGTTTTTACTCATAAACCCGCACAGATTCTACATATAGATGCCGCAAAAGACAACGGCGAGACACCGGATGCCTTAAAATTATCCAACGATATCGTTGTAAATGCGACAGGAAATATGGGAGTTGGCCTGCTGAATCCTGTTACCAGGCTGGATCTTCGTTCTGCAGATAATAAAGGAATTATCGGGGTGGGAACAAGTACACAAACACCAACCGAGGCGGGTGCAGGCGCCATACGTTACAATTCAGGGGGATTTTTGGAATATTCAGATGGAGAACAATGGATTGCTCTGCCTCTTAAAGCTCCAACGAAGGCACTAGTTAATGCCAATAAGACCTCTCTGCAAAGCATTGCGAACAATACCGTAACCACAATATCAGGCTGGAATGAGACGGTAGATTTAGGTACGGCAGTTCCAAATGGAGATTTCGATCCTTCTAATGGAACGTTTACCGCTCCCCGTGACGGATTTTATCTGGTGTCATTTAATATTACATTAGCTAATGGTAATATTCCTAAAAATACCTTTATAGAAACGGCAATAGAAAGCAACCAGAGTGCTGAGAATATTCCCGTATTTAAAACATTAAATTCTTATCCTGCATTCCAGGCAGGCGCAGTAAGCAATTTTATAAGTGGCAACTGTAATGCCATTTTCAACCTTAAGGCAGGAAACAAAATAAATTTTAGTGTTAAACATAATTTAGGGGCTGCAAGAAATACCTTAAATGATGGGAAATTAAATAATCTAAGTATTAGTGAGTTATAAAAACACAATGATGATACAGCTATATAAAAATAAAAAAACATCCGTAGTTTTCATTTTGATACTTTGGGGAACGATTCATGCAAATGCACAAATAGGATTTGGAGTTGAGAATCCGGCAAATCCTATTGAAATCAATACCGATGCGGGTAAGGTCGTTATAGACAATACGGGCAAGTTGGGAGTGCTGGTACCCAGTCCTAAGGTTGCTGTAGATTTACGCAGTGGAAACAATGGTTCTGTTGCAATAGGCAATACGGATAAAACAGCTGGGCAGGCTGGGGCAGGGGCTTTGCGGTATGTTGCAAGTCCTGCCATCGGGGTGAAAGGTTATTTAGAATTTTCTGATGGTATAAACTGGGTGAGCTTTTTTCCTAAAGGTAAGCCCCGTATTGTAGTGATGGCCAGTAAGGTAACCCAGGATACCTATGTGTTTGAAAGTGCAACACCTTCAGAAATAGGAACCCAATCCGGTATTGTGCAACGCAGATCGTCTTATTTAACCAATTGGGTAGAAAGACTTGACTCAGATTCCGGGGTACCTACAAATAATTTTGACCCGGCAACGGGAGAATTCATTGCCCCCCGAACCGGAGTATATTTTGCAACTTTTACTTTTGCATTGCAGCCCAGCCAGGTTAATACCGGAGGAAATAATCAGACAGAAGCCATCTGGGAGGTCAGAAATCCAGGGGGTACAATCACCCAAAGGGTAAAAACAAATAATGGATATGCTTCTGATACCGGAGCTAGTCCCAATGCAGTCCCTGTGGGATCTGCATGTACAGTAAGTGCTTATTTGAATAAAGGAGATCGGTTAAGACCTTTTACCTGGATTACCGTAGCATTTGATGGTACAATAAGCCAGTTTGATACATCAGGAAACGGAGCCTATAATTCTCTAACGATAGTTGAACAATAGCGATATGTCATGGCTTTCTTGTGAAAATATACATTTTAATTGCAGAAAATGCTACCGTCTTATCATTATAAGGCAGTTAATAATAATTGAGATTCCAAATTCTATAAGTAATACACAAATGTCTTAATATATGCTGGGAAGCTCCCTTTTCAGGGAGCCTCTCAGGTTATTATTTATCATAGGTTCATAATAAATCTTCACTTATGATCACGTATTTACATTTTATAAATTAATAGTGATTTATTTTTCAATATTTATTATAAGGAACAACAAAAAGCAAACTTATTTCACAAAATCCGTGAATGAAAAGTTCTGTATTTTTCATCCGTTTTTTGTATTCCTTCATGATTATATCCATGAACAATTCCTTTGCAGAAGGGATTTAACATATTTTAATAGTAAGATTATGATTTTAGTCATAATATCATCACCTATATTTCACTAAATTTGGAATAATAAAACTAACCATGAAATAAGGATACCATAAAACCTTGTTAAACTAAAGATTATGAAAAACTTATTTTCATTGAGAGGAAAGAGGAAAGATCATATTATGAGATACTTCAAAAAGAAGATGTACCAATTGATCGAAAAAGGGGACTGGATTACTTTTACAATTAAAAATTGGTACAGAACAATGACTATATCATGTTTGATACGTAATGGTTTAGTTACTTTAATTATCGCAAAGACAAAGATTGCTCCATTTTATGAAAAATATACGGTATTGTAGTGTTATTCTACATACAAAGCAATCCATCCGCCTGAACATAGCAAGGGAATCATTCTGGTTATTTTTACAAGCCAATCTGAACTTTGAAATAATAAGCTATATTCGGTAGTTACGGTTTCCCGTAGAGTTATGACGATAATCTCTTTGTATATTTACATAGTTTGTATAAACTAAAAGTACAAGTCAAGTTTTTTTAATGTCCTCCTTTATGGAGGATTTTTATTTCGTGGCAATATTCAACCGTTAATATTCAGTCTTTTCTAAGTTCTAGCTTGTGTTAATTGTTTTTTTTTTGTATTTAATAGAGTTAGAAAGACTTACAACAGCGTTTTACATTTTTATGAAATAAAAACCATAAAATATTTGGATATATTATTTAAATACTTACTTTTGTACCCGCTTCGCAATTAAAGAAGACATGGGGGATTGGCGCAGTTGGCTAGCGCGTTTGACTGGCAGTCAAAAGGTCACGGGTTCGAATCCCGT
>JASLCD010000338.1 GCA_030146295.1 Chryseobacterium sp. | reverse complement strand
GACCGTCAGTTTATTACCAGAGATCATATCAACCAGGGAGTTATTGGTAAATTTGAAAATCTGGTCGATGATTATTTAAAATCTGAAAATCCTAAAAATATCGGCTTTCCGATGGTCAACTACTTTGCAGAAAAACTGAATCTGTCTGCCAATTATTTTGGAGATCTGATTAAAAAAGAACTGGGGATTTCTGCACAGGAATTTATCCACAACAAACTTATTGATATTGCTAAAGAACAAATCCTTGATCAGGCAAAGACCATCAGTGAGATTTCCTATGATCTGGGCTTTAAATATCCACAACATTTTACAAGGCTGTTCAAAACAAAAGTGGGGATTTCCCCAAGTGAATATAAAATCCTGAACTAATTTTTTCAACACGAATCACACTAGTTTTTTTCACGAATAACACAATAATGGTTTGTGAATATTTGTGCATGTATTTGTGGAATTTGTGTTTAAATAATTAAATTTAAAGAGAAAAGTTTCACCATTCTAAAGATGATACCAAATCAACAAGAAACCTTTATTTTTGAGACCCGTTTCGGGAGAATTACAGCATTAAAAGAACAAGGCATTATCAAAGCTAAAAGCATTCGCTATGCCCGTTCCGAAAGATTCAAAAAGCCTGTTGCCATAGAATTTTCATCCTCGGATATTGTTGCTCCCGGAAAGACTCCTGTATGCCCGCAGGCCCTAAGTCCGCTTGTAGAAAAAATGATTGGAGCAACTCCTGTTGAAAGTTTTGAAGCAGATGAATCTACACAATATCTCTCAATAACCCGCCCTGAAAAAGTTTCTGAAATTGAAAAACTCCCCGTTATCGTCTGGATTCACGGAGGCTCTCATGAAATAGGCTGTGGCGATCTTGCCACTGCTGATCCTGCTGAATGGGTGAAAGAACAGCAGATTATCGTAGTTACCGTTTCGTATCGCCTTGGATTATTCGGTTTTCTAGGTGGAAATGAAACAAGACCTCCTAATCTGGGACTTTTGGACATAATTGAAGCCTTAAAGTGGATAAAAACCCATATTGCAGATTTCGGAGGTGATGAAAACAATATTACCCTTCTTGGGCAGTCCTCGGGGGGAGATGCCATTGCTCATTTGATGATTTCGGAAGGAGTGGAAGATCTATTTCAGCGGCTGATTATCCAGAGCGCACCTTTGGGCTTGCGTCATAAAAGACAGAAAATGTCTGCAGAATTTCTGAAAAAAACAGACATCCTGAAAGATGAAACAGACGTTTTAAAAATGATGGATGAATATGGGAAGTTTTTACCGTCCATAATGAAATACGGATTAAAAGCTGCTATGCCTTTTGGTATTCAATATGGGTATTTTCCTTTATGCAGTGAAGAAGAATCAGAGCAAATGTGGAAAAAAAATGCTCAGAAATATGATGTATTGATTGGCTTGAATAATGATGAAACTGCATTTTATCTCAAGACCTCTGAAGCTCTGAATAAATATTTCGGAAAAGGACTGGGATTAAAAATTATAGATAAAACGGTTGAAAAAACTACAGAATTTATTTATGGAATTCCGGCAAGGCAGTTGGCAGAAAATCTGGCTGATGCTGGTGGAAATGTTTATCTGTTCAGAATTCATTCAAAATTGAAAGATAATCACATCGGAGCTTCCCACTGTATGGACCTTCCTTTGATCTTTGGTAACGAATCTGCATGGAAATCGTCAGAAATGCTGAAAGATATTCCCTGGAGCCGTATTCATGAAAACGGTAAAAAGCTGAGAGCTCTCTGGGCAGAATTTGCCCGCACCGGAAAAATATCAGACACCTCCGAAAGACCGGAAATCCTGGAACTCCGAAAGATATAGCTTCATTCATATCAGCTTATTAAATTTCTATCTTAACAAATCTCCCAACTGAAGACGTACACATTCCCCCTCCCTCGGAGGGGTGGCAAAAATTCTTTGAATTTTTGACGGGGTGGTTCATCATACTCTCAATATTTATCATTAGAATGAAAATTATATCTACTAAATCAACTGTTTGATATTAAATATATATTCATAATTGTGTTTTTTAACGTATATTTAATAACTAAACCATAAAAAACAATAATTATGAAAACGAACAAAAATTTAAAAGTAAGAAAACTTAACCGTGAGGAGCTGAAAACATTAACGGCCGGAGAAGTCATCCGGGGCAGAGTATGCTGTACTTCCAATGAAGACGGGCAATGCTGTGAATGGGCAAAAGATGTTTGGTATTGTCAGTACATTTATTGCTAATTATTCATAAATTTTAAATCCCTTTCAACTATTGAAAGGGATTTTCTTATAGAAGAAGTTCTCTTTTGAGACAACTTTTTTTTTAAAAATTAAAAATGAATCTTATTCAGGAATCCAAACGCTCACATTTCCTGCCGGAACAGGAAAATTTCCCCAGCCATTTTCATCAATGATCACTTTGTCTTTGAATCGTTTCTGTAAATCTTTGAATTTTTTTCCGGCATACAATATCCCTACTTCCATAGGTTTATTGTAAGAATCTTTGTTACTTAAAACCACCGCACATCCGGCGTGTTCATCATCTCCGGTACGAACCCAGCCAAGACAGTTGGCATCCTCAAAATAATCATGCTGATCACCGTATGCATGATCTTTTCTGGCTTGTAATAACTCCTCAATTCCATCTATTTTAGGCATAAATATTTCCTGGTCGTTGCCCTCTCTATCTTTATCGGTATAATGAGCACCATAAAGGTCAGGATAGAATACACACGGATAACCGTCTTTTCTCAATAGAATGAGAGCATAAGCAATAGGCTTAAACCACGGTTCTACAGGAGCTTCAAGATCCTGTAAAGGCTGTGTGTCATGATTGGCGACTAAACTCACCGAATGTAAGGGATCTGCCTGAGTAAGGGTTTCATCAAAAATTTTTCTGAGATCATACGAAGCGCCTTCCCGTGATGCTGTATGAAAATTATTCTGTAATGAACTGTCAAAAAGACTCATACAGCCTTCCGTTACCTCAATATACTTTTGAAGCAGATAAAGATATCCGGGAGCCCAGTATTCACCCACAGCAAAAATATTTTTTTCTGAATTGGAACGAAGCATGGTGAGCCATTCTTTATAAAAATCAAACGAAATATGTTTCAAGGCATCCAGTCTGACTCCATCAAAATCTGTCTGGTCAAAATACCACTTGGCCCAGGAGTTGAGCTCTTCCCGTACAAAAGGATTCCGGTGTTCCACATCATTATACATCAGATAATCATAGTTGCCTTTTTCATCATCTATCATTTCTTCCCAGTCATTTCCATATTCTGATTGTATTTTGAAGATGTGGGAATCCATCCCTTCCGCGTAGTCCACACCACTGAAACAGGTAAAATTCCATTCAAAATCAGAATATTTTTTTCCTCTTCCGGGAAAGGTAAATTTGGTATAAGACTCAATTTCGATAATATCGGAAATAATTTTTTCCCTGTTCTCTTCATCTACTTTTACCACTTTAAATTTCTCCAGTTCATCACCTCCGGCTTTATGGCCAAGAACAATATCGACGATGATTTGTATATTTTGTTTCTTTAGGGCTTTAATGGCTTTTATATACTCGTTTTTTGTACCGTATTTGGTGGGGATAGTTCCCTTTTGGTCAAATTCTCCTAGGTCATAGAGATCATAAGCGTCATAGCCGGTAGAGTAACCGCCATTTGTTCCCTTGTAAGCGGGAGGAAACCACACCGAAGTAATTCCTAGTTTTGCTAAATATCTGGCCTGTTTTTCGGCTTCTTTCCACAACTTTCCGTTTCCTTCAGAATACCAGTGAAAAAACTGAATCATGGTTGGGTTCATAAATTTGCTGATTTGATCAATACAAGTTAGCGAAAAAATATGACCTAATCACTTTCAAATTCTTCAAACGGGATTTTTAGTTGAACGGAAACCTGTTTTTTTTCTTCCGTATTCAGCTGGGAGAGAGAGAGTCCGAGTAGACGTACGGCCTTATCGAATGGGCGGAGTTCCCAGAGCTTTCTTCCTGTGTTGAAGTACTGTTCCGGTGACGAAAAATAATCTTCCCGTGTGATGCTTCTTGTGAAAAGGGAGAAATCCTTATATTTTATTTTTAATGTTAAAGTTCTTCCGAGAATATTATTTTTCTGTAATCTTTGATGAATTTCCTGAGCAAGACTTTCCAGCTTTTCATTAATCTGCTGTTCATCCAGAAGATCTTCAAAAAAAGTTCTTTCCACAGCCACGCTTTTCTGAATCCGATGAGGTTTTACTTCAGAAGTGTGAATCCCCCGGACTACATTGTAATAATGGATACCGGATTTTCCAAAAAGTCTCATAAGATCTTCAAGTGATCTTTTTTTTAAGTCTTTTCCTTTATAAATTCCTAAACTAAACATTTTATTAGCCGTAACTTTTCCAACTCCATAAAATTTTTCTACAGGCAATTCTTCCAGAAAATGCTCCATTTTATCAGGATGAATGGTTTTCTGGCCATTCGGTTTATTGATATCGGAAGCTACTTTAGCCAAAAACTTATTCACTGAAATTCCCGCAGAAGCTGTTAACCCTGTCTGCTCAAAAATTTTCTGCCGAATCTCTTTGGCGATCAAGTTGGCAGATTCCATTCCTTTTTTATTTTCAGTGACATCCAGATAGGCTTCATCCAATGACAGAGGCTCTACGAGATCAGTATATTCATAGAAAATTTCACGGATTTTTTTTGAGATCTCTTTATATCTGGCAAATCGGGGAGGAACAAAAATAAGGTGCGGACATTTTTCTTTTGCAGTCTTGCTGGGCATTGCAGAGCGTACTCCATATTTTCTGGCTTCGTAGCTTGCTGCGGCAACTACACCGCGATGCTGGCCTCCAACCGCAATAGGCTTGCCTTTAAGCGTAGGATTATCATGCTGCTCCACAGACGCATAGAATGCGTCCATATCAACATGAATAATTTTACGAAGAGGCAAAGAAAAATCCATATACAAAGATATGGATTCCTTTATTGACTGTAAATTTTTTATATGATGGAAGTTTGAAGCCGAAGGCTGGAATTTAATGTGAACAATATGAAAATTGATGACCTGTTTATTGAAAATCAATTAAAAAAACAGCGGATTATTCAACGTACTAAGATTACTTCCAGCTTCCTGCCTTTTAAGCCTTCAGTCTCATCGTAAGAAGATGAGGTTCAAAACCTGCTTTTTCATACGCTTTTATGGCAGATTCATTTTGAGCGTAGACATCAAGTCTTACCTCGCTGATTCCCCTTGATTTTGACCAGGAAATAAGTTCATCAGTAATCACTTTATTGATTCCCTTTCCCCTGTGCTCCGGCTTTACATACATAAACCCTAGATAGGCATATTCTTTAAACTGATAATAATCTTTTGCTGCTGTTTTGATCAGGGCATATCCTGATGCAATGATTTCATGATTCTCTTCGGCAACAATTACCGTTGCTTCCGGAGATTGTATCAGATGTTTTAAATCGTAATAATGAATCTCTCCTTCAATCAATGTACTGTTGAACGGTCTTTCGGCAGTAACAACTCCCTGTTCAAATTCTAAAAGGATTGCTAAATCCTGTTCTGTGGCTTCTCTTGTGATCATGGTGATATCTATCTAAAATTTTAAAACTCATTGAAAAGTTGATGTTTCCAATGAGTTTCTGTAAGTTTTTCGAATTAAAATAAATGACAGTTATTTTAAAAGCCTGTCTATGGTTTGCTGAAGTTCAGGGTCTTCGGGAGATATGGCATAATATTTTGCAATAGAAGATTTCTGATCAATCACCATATATCTTGGAATCCAGTTAAGATCCACATAATTATTAAAATCATTTTTCCATCCTGAAGCAAACCAATAATTTTCTTTGTTTTTCATGTCAAATCTTTCAAGGCTTTTTTCAAACCCTTCTTTTGAACGGTCTAACGATAGAAAAACAAAATCAATATTCTTGTTATTTTCTTCCAGCTCTTTAGCTTTCGGAAGGGCATTTAAGCAATCTCTGCACCATCCCGCCCAAAAGTCAATAACTAAAACTTTTCCTTTATGCTGATCAAGAATCTGCTTGATGGTAATGGCTTTTCCCTCCTCATCTTCCAGCTTCTGCTGCAAAGCTTCTTTTGAAAACCCAGTTTTAAGAACGGCAGGAACTTTTTGTGAATAGCTTATCCCAAAAATACCCATCATTAAAACTAATATCAACTTTTTCATTTTGTACAATTTCATTTGTACAAATCTAAACAATGAATTGCAATCTGGGATTGATTTCTGCTGAATTAGGAAAAATTTATAATATTGATGAATTCTATGGGGTAGGAGTGTGTGAGTATTTTTAACCACCCCGTCAAAAATTCTGTTGAATTTTTGCCAACCCTCCAGAGGAGGGGAATACTACGTCTTCAGTTGTAGTATTGGACTATTTTTACTGATAGTTTTTAATCAATCCTTTGACAACCGCAATTACATTGGGCATTGCTTTGTTGGCAGCATTTAAAACTTCTTCGTGAGAAACAGCCAAGGCAATATCTGGTCCGCCAAGGTCCGTGATGACCGAGATACAGAATACATCCATTCCCATATGTCGGGCAACAATTACTTCCGGAACGGTACTCATTCCTACCATATCACCGCCAATGGCTTTGATCATTCCATATTCTGCAGGAGTTTCAAAAGTGGGTCCCTGTAATGCAACATACACTCCCTGATGGATTTTTATTTGGTGATTTGCAGCAGCCTGTTCTGCTGTAGCAATCATTGTTTTGTTGTAAGGTTCACTCATATCCACAAAACGCGGTCCAAGCTCATCTATATTTTTTCCACGAAGCGGATGTTCGGGCATCATATTGATGTGGTCTTTCAGAATCACAATATCTGCAACGCTGTAAGCAGGGTTTACTCCGCCGCACGCATTGGAAAGAATAAGATTTTGAATGCCCAGCAAATGAAAAACTCTCACAGGGAAAGTCACGGTTTCCATTGAATGGCCTTCATAATAATGGAAACGGCCGCTCATCATCAGAACTTTTTTCCCTTCCAATATTCCATAGATAAGCTTTCCGGTATGCCCGGCTACTGTGGTTTGTGGAAAATGGGGAATGTCTTTGTATTCTAAAACATGGATCGGTTCTACTTCATGCTGCAATTTCCCCAGTCCGGATCCTAAAACGACTGCAAAATCAGGAGTTTCCTGAATGATATTTTTAATAAAATCTGCAGTCTCTTTAATTTTTTCTAACATAATCTAAGATGATTTGATTGAATTCTTCTTTCTTATCAATAAGTACATTGATAGGCCAGTAGTAAACAATATCTCTAAGATAGTCAAAAGTTTTCAGACGGACGTAATCTTTTTCAGTGGTTAATATCAGTTTATATTCTCCTAATTTTTTATACTCGGCGAGGATTTTTTTAATATCATCATCCGTGAAATTATGATGATCTCTGAACTTTAAATGTTTTACCCTTTTTGAGAATTTTGCCAGATGTTCCAGAAGCGGTTTAGGATTGGCGATTCCGGTAATCAGTAAAATATCATAATAATTCAGGTTGTTATCCGGAAGCATTTTATCTCTTCCGTATACATTTTCGTCATAGCCGATGGATGAAAAGAAAACTTTCTGCCCGTATGAGGGTCTTATTCTTGAGATATAATACCTTTTTGTTTCCTCAGTAAGTTCATCAGGGCATTTGCTGACCATAATAATGTCTGCTCTTTTATACCCTGCTCTTGATTCTCTCAGGTCTCCGGCCGGAAGGATATAATCTTTAAAAAAAGGATCATTAAAATCAGTCATCAGAATATTAAATCCTGCCTTAATAGCTCTGTGCTGCATGGCATCGTCCAATACCAGAACCTGAAGATCCATATCCTCAATTACTTTTTTAGCTCCCGGAACACGTTCTTCTGAAACGGCAATAACAAAACGGTTTTTAAAACGTTCAAAAAGCTGCATTGCTTCATCACCCACCATTTTATAGTTGCTTTCATAATTGGTTACTTCATAGCCTTTTGTAAGCCTTCCATAACCTCGCGAAAGTACTCCGGTTCTGTAATGTTTGGATAGGTATTGGGCAAGATACATCACCATAGGTGATTTTCCGCTTCCACCCACAGAAAGGTTACCGACATTGATTATCGGAGTTTTGAATTTTGTCGACTTAAGAACTCCCAGATCATACATGGTGTTCCGGATACCCGTTACCAAATGATAACCAAGGGAAAAAGGATAAAGGTACCATCTTTTCATACGTTTGCAAAAATAGGAATTTTCATAAGGATTTTGTGTAATATTCTCAAAGACTTTTCAACAAATATTTCATTAAATTAAAGTATTTTTGTGGAGTTATTTTAATGCATTGAGATACTTTATTGAATTTTCTTACAATGGCAAAAATTATTTCGGTTATCAGATACAGCCGGATGCCATTTCTGTACAGGAAGAACTGGAAAAAGCGCTTTCCACCATCTTAAGGGAAGAAATCAAAACCACAGGTGCCGGAAGAACGGATACCGGGGTTCACTCCAAAAAAATATTTGCC
>JASLCD010000233.1 GCA_030146295.1 Chryseobacterium sp. | reverse complement strand
CCGATTTTGTCTGCCTTTGCATCATTTCCTGCTCCTTTTAAATCTACATTTGCTTGCTCAACAGGCTTTCCTTCCGCATCCTTAAGATACGCAAACACTGTAGTTTGCGCATAATAATAGGAAGCAGGCAGCAAAGTAAATAAAGAGATTAATGATAGTTTTTTAATCATGATTATATTTATTTGTTAAATACTTTTCTTGTTAATTCTCAACAGTTTAAAAGTTGGGGGCACAAATTTACTCAAATTTTGTAATTCACAACTTTTTTAACATTATTTTTTCTTAACATTGCAAGCTTTTAAGAATCATTATATAAATGATGCTGAAATTATTGCTTTTAAATTTACAAATATTTAAAATGCAGTGAATTAAAAAAAAGTAAATTTGCAAATTAAATAGTATTAATAATAACTCAAAGAGGATGAAGAAATTTTCGAGTTTGTTTGCCATTATTATTTCGATCATGGCATTCTCACAACAACAGGGAAAACTGAGAAAAGTAGCTACTGTAGGTTTTTTAAACGTAGAAAACCTTTGGGACACTATTCGTTCAGCGGATTATATCGACGGAACCAAAGACATTAAGAATCCCGCTTTTCACAGAAGCATTCCAATGGATTCTATCAAGTTTCTGGAAGCTGAAAAATATGACGGCCCATGGAGTGATGGTGCTTTAATGGGTAAAAAAGTAGTAAGAGAACAAAGCGGATCCGAAGAATTTACCCCAAAAAGTGCAAAGAACTACGGAACTAAAATCTATAAGGCTAAATTGGCCAATGAAGCCAAAGTAATTTCCGAAATGGGGGCACAGTATACCAAAACAGCTCCTGCAGTAGTGGGTTTAATTGAGGTTGAAAACAGACAGGTAATCCAGGATCTGATTAACGAACCTGCTTTAAAGAAATATGATTACGGAATTATTCATTATAACTCTTACGACTACAGAGGAATTGACGTGGCACTGATCTATCAGAAAAGAAGATTCACTCCTACCAATTCATTAAAAAAAGAATTGAAAATATACGGTGACAACGGAAAAAGAGAATACACAAGAGATATCCTTGTTGTAACAGGATTTTTAGACAATGAAAAAGTGGCATTCTTTATGAACCACTGGCCTTCAAGAAGAGGAGGTGAAGCGATTTCTTTACCTAAAAGAAATGCAGCGGCAGCTTTATTGAAACAACAAATGGACAGTGTAAGAGCAGCAGACCCTACAACGAAGCTTTTTGCAATGGGTGACTTTAATGATGACCCTGTAAGCCCTAGTTTAAAAAACCATCTGAAAGCTCAGGCAGCACCTAAAGATTTAAGTGAAGAAACACCCTACCTGAATCTGATGTATCCTTTATACAAGAAGGGAGTGGCCTCTCTTGCTTATCAGGATGCACCGAACCTGTTTGACCAGATTATTGTTTCTAAAAATGTAATTTCAGATCAGGTAACTAAAGAATATTCTGTGTACAAAACAGAAATTTTTGCTCCACCTTATTTAGTTAATAAAGAAGGAAATTATAAAGGTTATCCTTTCAGATCCTGGAATGGAGATCAGTTTACAGGAGGCTACAGTGATCACTTCCCGGCATTTGTAGTTCTTCAGAAAGAACCATAAAAAGTTAGGCACTCTTATTGGAGTGCTTTTTTTATGTAAATACCTACATCATGAAAAATATTATTGTACTCCTACTGATTGCACTGGTTCCGTTCAGCTGTTTTTCTCAGGAAAAAACAAAGAAAGACAAAGAGCAATATGAGATGAAGCCTTCTAAAAATGAAGACGGAGAATGGGAACTTACGGTTATTGACACACAATTCGATTATTTTTTGAATGCTGTTGCCAAACCCATCAGCCAGTATTCGGAATCTTATCTGAAAACGAAAAACACATTTTTGGTCAACGAATGGAACAGTTATTATAATTCCGGCAGATACAGAAATATTATAGAATCCGGAATAGATTATGACCCTCAGGAAAATTATGGAATCAAGTTTGAATATAAATTATACCAGGTTTTTGCCTATGTCAACTGGAAGTATAAATTAAAAATGAACGGTTTATCCGGAAGCGATGCCATAAGATAGCTTTAGAATAACGCACAATAAAAAAGGTTCAGAATTACTCTGAACCTTTTTATTTTTATAATAGCTTGAAAATTATTTATTGAATAATTCTTCTACTTTATCCCAGTTTACTACTTCAAAGAATGCAGAAACATAGTCAGGTCTTCTGTTTTGGTAGTTTAAATAATAAGCATGCTCCCAAACATCTAATCCTAAAACCGGAGTTCCTTTAACGTCTGCTACAGGCATTAATGGGTTGTCCTGGTTGGGTGTAGAAGAAACAGAAACAGAACCGTCAGCATTTTTCACCAACCAAGCCCATCCTGAACCGAATCTTGTTTTAGCAGCATCAGAAAAGTCAGTTTTGAATTTCTCAAGACCTCCGTAATTTTCGATAGCAGCCTTTACATTTCCTACAGGCTCTTTGCTTCCTCCAGGTGTTAAAATTTCCCAGAATAAAGAGTGGTTGAAGTGACCTCCTCCGTTATTTCTTACTGCTGGCTTGTCAGTTCCTGTCTGGCAGATTTCTTCAATCGTTTTTCCTGCTAGTTCAGTTCCTTCAATTGCTTTATTTAAATTGTCAATATATGCCTGGTGGTGTTTTGTATGGTGGATTTCCATAGTTCTTGCATCGATCGTTGGCTCTAATGCATCGTATGCATATCCTAGTTTTGGTAATTCAAATGACATAATCTTTATTTTTAATGTTATATTTCAAAATTAGCCAATATTTAAGGTATTATCAAGGATTGGGGATTACTTTAATAAATCTTTAACATTGATATATTGATTTAGAATGAATTAAGTTTTAATTTTTTCGTCTTATTAATAAAAAGCACGAACCCAATGATCCGTGCTTTCTATTTAACAATATTAAATTAAATTTATTTATTCATAGACATCAGGAATTCTTCATTATTCAGAGTTCCTTTGATGTTTTTATTTACAAATTCCATTGCTTCCACAGGATTCATTTCAGAAAGGTATTTTCTAAAGATCCACATTCTCTGAGAAGTCACTTCGTCTAAAAGAAGATCATCTCTACGGGTGCTGGAAGAAATAAGGTCGATAGCAGGATAAATTCTTCTGTTAGCAATTTTTCTATCCAATTGAAGTTCCATGTTACCGGTACCTTTAAATTCTTCAAAGATTACTTCATCCATTTTAGAACCTGTATCAATAAGTGCAGTGGCAATAATCGTCAGAGAACCTCCTCCTTCGATCTTTCTTGCAGCTCCAAAGAATCTTTTCGGCTTATGAAGAGCATTAGCATCTACTCCACCGGAAAGTACCTTACCTGAAGCAGGAGTAACTGTGTTATAAGCTCTCGCCAGTCTCGTGATTGAATCCAGTAAGATGACAACATCATGCCCGCACTCAACCATTCTCTGTGCTTTTGCCAGAACAAGGTTAGCTACCTTCACATGTTTCTCTGCAGCTTCGTCAAATGTAGAGGCAATAACTTCTGCATTTACACTTCTTTCCATATCGGTAACCTCTT
>JASLCD010000230.1 GCA_030146295.1 Chryseobacterium sp. | reverse complement strand
CCATAGCATATTTTCTACCTATCGTAGAACTCGTTAAACCTGCCATATAAGTTTAAATTTGAATTTCTACAAAATTAAGAAAGTTTAACAATATCGAAAAGTGAGAAATCTCACAAATAGACAGTTTGTAATCTTTCTAAATAAGAATTTCATGTATTATAAATGCAGGAAAACGCATAAATTATAACCATTATTTCAAATCATAAATCGTATTCCGGAAAACTACTTTTTGAACAGATGCAGAAAAGGTTTTAATCTCAAAATGATGGATTCTTCTGGAAGAACAGTAAGGCTTTACAACAAACTGTAAAACCTTTGTCTTATTTTCCATCTCCGAAATCCAGAAACAGACCTTACTTCCCTTTTTGATTGAAAAAATATTGTTTTTGCTAAAGGTATGAATCAGCACCTCTTCCTTCTGATTTTCAATTACATTGCTTCCGATTCTTATACTCAGAAATAGAATGATAACCATGATCAGTCTCGTACAATTCTTACTATTGAATTTTAAGATAAAAGGTCTTAACATATATACGGCTATCGATGCCGAAAGCACCTCCAAACCATTCATCGGAATGCTTTCAAAGAATACTGTATCAACCTCAGCAAACCCATGAATCATTTTCAATACAACCTGAATAACAAAATCATATACCCTGTTCATCAACCCAAAGTCAATTCCATAAGCAATAAGAGTCGTCATCAGGAATGAAAAAACAATGATTATTTCGGAAAAAGGAACGATCACAATATTTGCAATGACTGAAATGAATGAAAACTGATGAAAATAATAAAGCACCAAGGGAAGTGTTGCCAGCTGTGCAGATAGAGATATCGTAATAGTATTCAACAAGAGTTTTTTAAGATAATGATCCTGTTTTGGAAAGCAGTTCAAAAGAGGCTGGTTCAGCCAGTAAATCCCCAAAACAGCCAAAAAACTGAGCTGAAATCCTACATCAAAAAGCTGCTGAGTATCTCCAATTAAAATAATAAAAGCGGACAAAGCCAATGAATGAAGAAGATCTGGTTTCCGCTGAAGCAATACAAAAACAAAATAGACACTCAGCATAATACAGGACCGCAGGACCGAGTTTCCGTATCCAATAAAAGCAGCAAACAGCCAAATAAAACCCAAGCTGAGAATAACTGCATATTTTCTGAATCTTAAAGGAGTAAAACGGATCAGTAAATAGTAAAACATTCCGAAAATAACAACAATATGAGTTCCGGAAATAGCCAGAAAATGTACCATTCCGGATGTATTGAAATCCTTTACTGTTTCTGCATCAATCTCTGTTCGGTCCGCCAGAATAATACCTTTTAAAAACTCTTTGGTTTTTTCAGACATATCAGCTGCCCCTATTTTCTTAAGAACCGTAAGTCTATATTGCCGTATTTTTTCTGTAATTGTCAGATCATTCCGTTCTGCAGATGCAATCTCCTTTGGGATATAGACTTGATAATCAATATGCTTTCTTTTCAAATATCCGGCATAATTGAACTGAAAATCATACTGAGAGGCCTTAGGTCGTGTTATATACGCATTAGCCTTGTAGTAGTGAATAAAATCCAGTTCATCACAATCCCTGGGAACATACAAAACCGAATTGAAATTTATATTTCTTACCTGAACTGTTCCTTCGTATTTTTTATATTTTTCAGTAGTGTTTAATTTTTGAGAGATTTTAAAAGTAACCGTTTCCTTTTTCCTTACAAATGAAGATATGTCTGCTGAAAAAGTATTATAAAAATGAAGAATAATACCTATTCCCAAGAACAGAAATCCCAGTAAAACAGATTGGATTTTATGCAAAAAATAAGAATGAAAACACATTGCAGCCAATATGATCAAGCCAATCATAATAACCAAGTAAAATGCAATGTCTGACAATACCCTTGTATCCTGAAAAAGGATTCCAAGAATAAAACATATTACCAGAATAAGAAGAGGCTGCCTGTGCAATTTCAATTAATTATCCTTGCAAAATAGATAATTAATCAATGTGATATTATCTCTTAAACAGCTAAATAAGAGCTTTACATCTTGTCAAAAGGATTAATAGAGCACCTAACTTTTTACTATAAAATTAAAGTTTGAAAGTATGTTATTATTTTTTCAAAAATTTATCCGTTAAACGCTTTGTTTCTTTGATATAAAACAAGGGATCTTTCCCATAATCCTCATATTTGAAATCCCCCACTTTTTTAGGAATAGCAGGTTCTATCTGTGTTCCTTCATGCCATTCATTGAATGATGTGATTCCAATGATGTCTGGATTCACTTTTATAGCAGCGTCAAACATATTTTCGTAATACCTACCGTTATTTCTGCTTTTGAAGTTGGCTTCATTCCATGGCCGGATTCTGGTATCTGAATAACCTGGTCCTACACAAGGAATAAAGATCATATGATGGTCTTTGGCATATTTGGACAAGAAATCCCAATGAGCCACTGTACTTCCATATACAAAACCTTCACTGGCAAAGTAGGTATAGAAGCCATCAAAACCTGACGAATCAAAAAATTTCGCATCATCCTTTTCAACCCATAGCCCTATGTAAAAGGCATCCAAATCTGTATTCCTCACTGTTTTCTCACCGTCTTTGGATAATATTTGCACCCATTCTTCTTTAGAAATCTTATAACTGTCGTAGACATAAAACAAAGGTTTTCCTTCTTTTTTATAAAATGCATGATGATGGGAATATGTTTTTATAAGATAGGAAAGCTGTTCTTTTAATTCTGAAGTATTTTTATAGAACGGCTCAATATGAAATGCAATTTTCAAGTCAAAATGATCGGCAATATCCAGGTATTTGATGAGACTTTTATCCGTGAAAGAATCTTTTCCCAGCCAGCTTACTACAACTACTCCTACTCCGGATTCTTTGATCATCTTCATATGTTTTTCAATGATCTTTGGATCATTGGAACTGTAATTTCCCAGCGCCGGATAAAAATTAGCCCCAATATCATCTCCTCCGCTGTGATGTCCCAGGTTGTTCCATTTCGGATTACTCCAGTGAGGAAGAATTTCATGATTCCAATGCTGATAGCTTCCGTCGGTTGCAGGATTTCCATACCAGCCATAATAGAATATCTGAACTTTATCTCTTGGGTTTTCCTGCTGTGCAAAACTTTTCGAGAAAAACAATGTGAATACCAACAATAACAGAAAACGGTTACAATACTTCATATTTAAAACGTAGATTAAATTCTCAGAAACCTCAATAAATTATACTTTTAATATCACCTCAGCGGCATGGTCACTAGCTCCTTTTCCTCCTAATTTTTCTCTCAGAAGGTTGTAATCATTTAGAACCTGTGTTCTTTTTTCTCCATCTATTATTTTGTTGAGTTCTTCTACCAGGTTTTTAGTATTCAGATCATTTTGAATAAGTTCTTTCACCACTTCTCTGTCCATGATAAGATTAACCAGGGAAATATAATTGATATTCTTCACCAATCTTTTAGCAATAGCATAGGAAATTTTGCTTCCACGATAGCAAACGACTTCAGGAATATTCAAGAGAGCGGTTTCTAATGTAGCTGTCCCGGAAGTAACAAGAGCTGCTTTGGAACACCTCAGCAGATCATAGGTTTTATTGGAAACAAAATGAACATTATCATCTACATATTTCTGATAAAATTCTTTAGGTAGACTTGGTGCTCCGGCAATCACAAACTGGTAGTTTTCAAAATGCGGTCTTACGGAAAGCATTATTTCTAGCATCTTTTCTACTTCCTGTTCTCTGGAACCCGGCAGAAGTGCAATGATTTCTTTTTCGTTCAGCCCATTGTCCGATTTGAATTGTTCAGGACTGATTTCCTGCAGATCCGAAATAGCATCCAGCAAAGGGTGGCCTACAAAATGGGAATGAACTCCATGCTTTCTGTAAAAATCCTCTTCAAAAGGCAGAATCACCATCATTTCATCCACATACTTTTTGATAATTTCTACCCGTCCTTCTTTCCATGCCCAAAGCTGTGGGGAAATATAATACACGACTTTAATACCTAATTCTTTCGCAAATCTGGCAATTCTCAGATTAAAACCCGGGTAATCAACTAAAATTAAAACATCCGGCTTGTTCTTCTGAATATCCTCTTTACAGAATTTAATATTATTCAGAATTGTACGTAGGTTCATGACCACTTCCAGGAACCCCATAAAAGCCAGTTCCCGATAATGCTTTACCAGTGTTCCGCCCTGAGCTTTCATCAGATCGCCGCCCCAAAATCTGAACTCCGCATTCGGGTCCTTATGTTTTAAGGCTTTCATCAAATTGCTTCCATGCAGATCACCGGAAGCTTCTCCTGCAATAATGTAATACTTCATTTCTATAGTAAGGATAGAGAACAAATTAAAATAGATATGATCTTAATTCGTAAATTTGTTCAAAGATAATGATAAAAAATGTCAGAAGAATTTGAAATCCGGAATAAAGTTGCAGAAAGCGGCCTTATCAATTTTGATCTTACCACACTCCTTCCAAAAGGGGAAAGAAAAGGAATTGACCTTAAAGATTTTCTTTTTCAGGAAATGATCCTGAAAGAAAAAGATTTTCGTGAAAAGGTAGAAGCTATAGATACTGAACTGTATAAAGACACTTATATATACATCTACAATTCGGTAGATACAATTATCCCGCTTTGGGCTTATTTTGTATTGACGGCCAAACTTACAGATGTTGCCAAAAAAATAGTTTTCGGAAACCGTGAGGATCTTGAAGTTATTTTAATGCATAATGCCATCCAGACGCATGATTTTGAGGAGATGAGAGGAAAAAGAGTGCTTGTAAAAGGCTGTTCGGACAAAGATATTCCGGAAAATGCATATATAGAACTCGTGGAACAGTTAAAACCAATAGTAAAATCTCTGATGTTCGGAGAGGCTTGTTCTAATGTGCCTATCATAAAGAACTAATATGAACAAATATTTATCAGCTGTATTTTTGTTTATTATTTTTCTTGGGATTTATTATTGTGGAAGTTTTTCAAGAATTCCTTTTGCAGACTGTGTAGGATTTGTGCTGGATGCAGAAAAAGGAATATGGGCAACAACCGCTACTGCAACAAGTCATTTTTTATATATTAATACTGTTATTTTAATTAAAAACCTGACAGGTATTAATGCGATTGAGGCCAGCCGGTTTTTGGTTGTCTCATCAGGTGCGGCAACGGTTTCCATTGTTTATCTCACTGTAAAAACCCTTTCAAAAATAGAATGGGCATCTCTTACGGCTGCTTTTGTTTTCGGTTTTAGTTTCTCGTTTTGGAGAAATGCGGAAATAGTAGAAGTGTATACTTATAATTCTCTGTGGGTAAGTCTTTTTTTCTTTTCCGTTATAAAAAGTTTTACAGAAAATAAAAGAATCTACCTATTGCTGAGCAGTGTATTTTTAGGAATCAGCTTATGGGTTCACATTCAAAATATCCTGCTCATCCCTGCTCTACTGCTCTTTTTATTTTATTTCAGAAACGAGAAAAAATATGCAGGGGCTTCATTATTGATCTTTGCAGCATTGTTTGGCTCTTTGTTTATTCTGAATATTTCACAGGGTCTCCCTTTCAAATCACCGTACAGTTCTGATCAGGGTACGTGGGTTGAAGATTCTTTGACAAAAAGTGCAATTCAGTATGTAAAAGATTTCTTTCAGTCTTTTGTGTATTTAATCTATAATTTCAACGTATTTACATTTTTTGGAGTAGCGGGAGTGCTGCTTTTATACAAGGCTCACAGAAAAATGTTTTTTGTCTTTACTGTGGGCGCGGTATGTGTATACGGATTTTCAACATTCTATGCGGTATCAGACAATTATGTTTTCTTTTTACCATTCAATATCATTTTTGCATTGTCAATCGGATATGGTCTTTCTTCTGCAAAATATGCCCGTTTAAGAAAATTCTCCTGGGTCTGTCTGCTGATCCCTGTAGGATACCTTCTCTTATATAAAATGGTATTTTTAACAGAGAAAGGAAAAGAATTCCATGCATTCAAAGCATATAAAGGCGGCCTGGATTATTATATTCTTCCATGGATGAACAACAACGCAGGCATTCTGGAGTTCACCATTGATAAAAAGCAGGCGCCTGAACCTATCGAATGGATGACAATAAGCGCTGTAGAATACATAAAGGTGTTAAAAAGCAAAGGCTATACTGAAGAACAGATCAGAAAACTTTAACAATAATTATGAAAGGCGTTCATTTTATGAGGCATATTTTTTGATAACTTTGATTACTTAATACTAACAAACACAAAAAATGAGCTTAATTGACCTACTTACAGGGAACACAGGCAACCAGGTTGCTGAACAGGCTGAAAACAAATTCGGAATCAGCAAAAATCAGGTAATTGCCCTATTAGCTGTTGCTACACCTCTTATTATTTCTTATCTTAGAAATAAGTCTAAGGATGCTAAAGAAGCAGAAGATTTAAATAATGCTTTAGATAAAGACCACAATGGAAGTATCTTAAATGATGCTTCTCAGATTGAAGCCAGACAGGCTGAAGGAGGATCAATTCTTGGTCATATTTTTGGTGATCAGAAAAGTAATGTTGAAAATCAGTTGTCACAGAATACAGGAATTTCAATAGATAAAATAGGTCCTATCCTGGCTATGCTTGCACCTGTAGTAATGGGATACATTGGACAGCAGAAACAGCAGAGTAATGTAGGAGCAGGCGGTTTGGGAGATCTTTTAGGAGGAATCCTGGGGAATGCTTCCAATCAGGCTCAGACTGAACAGTCTAATCCTTTGAATGACATTCTTGGAAGTGTATTAGGAGGAGGTTCACAATCCCAGTCATCAGGAAATCCCCTGAACGATATACTTGGAAGTGTATTGGGTGGCGGAAACCAACAACAAAGCGGTGGCGGCTTAGGCAGCATCCTTGGTAATATTCTTGGAGGTAAATAATTAATTTAATTTTCATAAAAAAAGACCGGAGAAATGATCTTCGGTCTTTTTTATTTTAATTATTTTTTAGCTTTTTCTTCAGAAGCAACAAAAGATTTTGAGGCTTTCTTCGGTCTTCTTTTACCGTAACTTCCGGAATTGATTTTTCCTCTTCTTGATTTTTTGTCTCCTTTTCCCATAGTAATATGTATTTGTTAATCACGAATTTAGAAAATACAATTCTAAAATCCAATTAATGAAGCTGTTAAAGTTTTATAAATTAGACAAGGAAATTACTTTCATCATCCTGTTTCCAACCCTACAGCCTTCCTAAACCTTTACTGTTTTCCACTTTCCTCTTTTAAATAAAATAAAAGCAACAATGGTAATGAGCGTTTCTGCTGCAGGAATTGAAATAAAAACCCCTTTGGGGCCCATCTCAAAATATTTTGATAAAAAATACGCCAGAGGAATCTGGAACAGCCAGAATCCAAAGAGGTTTACCCATGTCGGAGTCCAAGTATCTCCGGCTCCGTTGAATGCATTGATCATCACCATCCCTATTCCATAGAAAATAAATCCTGTGCTCATGATCTGAAGCGCATTTTTAGCGAAATCTTTAATAGCGGCTTCCTGAGTGAAAAAACCCACTAAAAAATTTCCCATAAAAATAAATATCAGGCTTACGGCCAGCATAAAGATGGCATTATATTTCACGGTTTTCATCACCGACTGCTCTGCTCTCAGCATTTCATTCGCACCCATATTCTGCCCTACCAATGTAGAAGCGGCATTGCTAAGTCCCCACGCCGGAAGTATAAAAAACATCATCAGTCTTAGAGCTGTCTGATAACCGGCTGAGGCATTTTCACCTCCCGTAGTCGCTACAAGCTCTGCAAGGAAAATCCAGCTGCATGAGGCGATGATAAACTGAAAGATCCCTGGGGTTGCAATCTTTATAATGGATTTGATCAATTCATATTTCGGTTTAAAATAAGAAATCTTTATACGAATCTGGGTGTCGGCCACCAAAAGATGATACAACTGGTACATCACCCCAATACTACGGCCTATTGTTGTGGCCAAAGCTGCCCCGGTAAGTCCCAAAGCAGGAACAGGACCTAATCCCTTTATCAGAATCGGGCAGAGAATGATGTTTGCAATATTCGCTATCCACAAGCTTTTCATAGCAATCATTGCATTTCCCGCACCTCTGAAAATCCCGTTTATTAAAAACAACAGCATAATGATGGTACTGCTGCTCATCATAATTCTGGTAAAATTTTTCCCATAAGCTGCTGCCTCCGGTTTTGAACCCATCAGGATCAGGATTTCCTCAGCATAGATCACGCCCAGTAAACTTAAAGCAAAAGTAATCATAAACGAAACCAATAATACCTGTGCCGCACTTCTGGACGCCTGCTCCGGATTTTTCTCCCCGATTCGTCTTGCCACCAAAGCTGTTGCCGCCATACTCATTCCAATCGCAATAGAATACATGACTGAAAGTACAGATTCAGTAAGTCCTACCGTCTGAATGGCAAAACCACTTTCTTTCAGATGGCCTACAAAATACAGGTCAACAAGAGCGAATACAGATTCCATAGCCATTTCCAGCATCATAGGAATCGCCAGAAGCAATACAGCACTTCTGATATTCACCTTTGTAAAATCCGTCTCTTCGCCCCTGAAAGCTTTTTTCAAAAATTCAATATATTTTGTCATTTTGTAATCAATAATTTATATAATTCCAAAAATACAAATCCAATTATTAGAAAAACTTAGCAATTGGTAATAAAATTTATTTAGATTTGTATATTCTTAAAAATTATTCTTATGAAAAAAATAATCTCTACTACCTTTCTATTTGGAATGTTATTGTCTGGCAGTATGGTCTCTGCTCAGAAGATGACTCAGGAAAAGATGAAAGCCATCTATTCTGACGATATCGCAACATTTAAAAAACAGTTTGCCCCGGGAGATTACAACAAATGTTTCCTTGTGGGAAATATATCTTATTCACCTCTTGGTTTTAGTGTAATGTCTGACAGAAAAAATATTATACATTTCCTTTTGGACAACAAGGCCAACGTTAATAAAAAATGTCAGAACAAAACACCACTTGAAGTAGCTGATGATACAAAAGGTACCGAAGAAATAAAGAAAATTCTGATAGAAAAAGGCGGTAATAGAGATTAAAAAACCTAAAAACGATAGATGAAACTTCCGAAAGGAAGTTTTTTTTATTTATAAAACCTGCAAAAATCTTATCTTTGCCAACGAAAAATTCAAGGTTCGGAATAGAACCTTAAACATTGAACTTTAAACAAATAATTATGTTTCGATCACACACCAACGGAGAACTATCTCTGAAAAATCTGAATGAAGAAGTTACACTATCAGGATGGGTACAGACTATCCGTGATAAAGGATTTATGATTTGGGTAGATCTTCGAGATCGTTACGGAATTACCCAGCTGGTTTTTGACCAGGAGCGTTCTTCTGCACAACTGATGGAAGAAGCTAAGAAACTGGGCCGTGAATTTGTGATTCAGGCTACCGGAAGAGTCATTGAGAGAGTAAGCAAAAACCCTAATATTCCAACAGGTGAAATTGAAATTCTTGTAGAAAAACTGACGATTCTGAATGAATCTCAGCTGCCTCCTTTCACTATTGAAGATGAAACAGATGGTGGTGAGGAATTAAGAATGAAATACCGTTATCTGGATATCAGAAGAAATCCGGTAAAAGATAAACTGATCTTCCGTCACAAAATGGCACAGAAAGTAAGAAATTATTTATCTGATGAAGGTTTCATTGAAGTGGAAACTCCTGTTTTGATCAAGTCTACTCCGGAAGGGGCAAGAGATTTTGTGGTACCAAGCAGAATGAATCCTGGCCAGTTTTATGCATTGCCACAGTCTCCGCAGACCTTCAAACAACTGCTGATGGTAGGTGGAATGGATAAGTATTTCCAGATTGTAAAATGTTTCCGTGATGAGGATTTAAGAGCAGACAGACAGCCGGAATTTACACAAATTGACTGTGAAATGGCATTCGTAGAGCAGGAAGATGTCATGAATGTGTTCGAAGGAATGACTAAAACTCTGATCAAAGATATTACAGGTCAGGAATTTGGAAGTTTCCCAAGAATGACTTTCGCAGATGCGATGAGAAAATACGGAAATGACAAACCGGATATCCGTTTCGGAATGGAATTCGTAGAACTGAATGAGCTGGTAAAAGGAAAAGACTTTAAAATATTTGATGATGCAGAATTGGTTGTCGGAATCAATGTAGAAGGATGTGCAGAATATACAAGAAAGCAGATTGACGAGCTTGTTGATTGGGTAAAACGCCCTCAGGTCGGAGCTTCGGGAATGGTCTGGGCTAAATTCCAGAATGATGGAGTGAAGACTTCATCTGTAAACAAATTCTACAACGAAGAAGATCTGGCAAAAATCATAGAAAAATTCGGAGCAAAAGAAGGAGACTTAATGTTGATTCTTTCCGGAAATGAAAATAAAGTAAGAGCTCAGCTTTCTGCTTTAAGAATGGAGCTTGGTAACCGCTTGGGATTAAGAAAAGGAAACGTATTTGCTCCACTTTGGGTAGTTGACTTCCCTCTATTGGAATTTGATGAAGAAAGCGGACGTTACCATGCAATGCACCACCCGTTCACATCTCCGAAACCTGAAGATATCCATTTACTGGAAACTGATCCTGGAAAAGCAAGAGCCAATGCCTATGACATGGTTCTTAACGGAAACGAAATCGGAGGGGGATCTATAAGAATTTTTGATAAAGACCTTCAGTCTAAAATGTTTGATTTGTTAGGATTTACAAAAGAAGAAGCAGAAGCCCAGTTTGGATTCCTTATGAACGCCTTCAAATACGGAGCACCTCCACATGGTGGTTTAGCATTCGGATTTGACCGTTTGGTAGCAATCCTTGACGGAAACGAGGTAATCAGAGATTATATCGCATTCCCTAAGAATAACTCAGGACGTGATGTAATGATTGATGCACCTGCTTCGATTGCCGATGCACAGCTCGACGAATTAGAATTACAATTGAATTTGAAAGCATAAATTTAAAGCGGGGCCAATACCCCGCTTTTTTTGTATTATAAATTTATCCGCTTTTTTACGATGATAATATTATTGATAAAAAGTAAAGGCACAAGGTGGCATTATTGGCATAACATAATAACATGATTGATTTCAGTACGCTGTATTTATTTCACCATATAATAAGTTTTAGGTTAAATAAAGGCATAATTAATTATTATATCAAATATTCGTGAAATAACTTAATTTAAGATTTAATAGCAAAAATTAAATTAAAACACTTTTATTAACGAAATAATTACTTTTTTTAAACAAAACAACAACAAATAAATCATTATATTATGTTATATATAAATATAAATTTTATTAATATATTTATCCTAAACAGCTGAATTATAATGAATATTTAATCAAACTTGAGAATGGATTAATTTTAATAATCTTATGTGTATGTAGTAATATAGCTGTTCATATTTTAAAATCTTGATCACCAAACCAATATTAAATAATATGAAAAACAAACTATTACTCTTATCGGCATGCCTTGTATTGGCCCTGAATTCATGCAGTTCGGATATTGAAAATACCCAGGCAGATCCAATGGATCAGACAACGACGAACGCAGACAATGTCAAAATCCACAAACTATTAATTAACGGCACTTACACGTATGTTAATGAAATAAACGGAGAATACTTTTATGCAGATGACATTACGATTAGTTCCGAGCAATTTGACAAATTGAAGATGCAGGCCAATTCTGAAATGTCCGCAACTGAGAAAAGCACCATTGTAAGCTCCTTTATTAAAACATGGCCAAATGCGACGGTTTATTACACATTACCCAGCCAGGGAAGTCTGAGCACACAGAATTACAATACATTCCTTACCAATATCAACAAAGCATTTGATATGATTTCCTCTCAAACCAGCATGCAGTTTGTTGCACGTACCAATCAGACAGAATATATCACGTTTACTTATACGACCACCAATAGTTCTCCACTTGGATGGCAAAAAAACAGAGTTAACGGGATCAAAATTTATAATATTACCTATCCTGCCATTATTGCTCATGAAATCATGCATTCTATGGGAGTCATGCATGAGCAGTGCCGTCCGGACAGAGATCAGTATATTATCGTTGATGTAAACAAAGCAACAGAAGGAAGCCGCCATAATTTTAATCTTTACAATGATTATGCAGGACATGGAGCCTTTGATTTCGGATCAGTAATGATGTATCAGTCTACAGACTTTGCGATAAACCCTAGTCAACCTGTAATGACTAAGCTTGACGGATCTACTTTTACCAAGCAAAGGACAGGACTGTCTGCCGGTGATTATGCCGGAATAAATCACTTGTATGGACCTGTTAATGCTGCTTCTGCAATTAACGGAACTTATACCATGACAACGGCATTAGCAACTGGTAAAAATTTAGATGTTTCCGGAAGTTCCACTACAGACGGTACCAGCATAGTCCTGAATTCAGCTTCTTCAGGAAATAATCAGAAATTTACTTTCAGTAAGTCAGATCATGGTTATTATATCATCAAATCTATACTGGATCCAACAAAGGTGTTAACTGTAAAAGGTAACGGAACAGTGAACGGAACAGCTGTTGAATTAAGAACAAACTCCAATACAGATTCTCAGAAATGGTTATTATTTAATCTCGGAAATAATGGCTTTGCATTCGCTCCCAAAAATGCTCCGGCACTGAGATTAGAGGTGAAAAATGGTCTAACAACGAATCTTACCCCTATTGTAATCGGTACTACAGATCAAACGGTTCAGCCTTCTACAAAGCAACGCTTTACCCTAACAAAAGTGAACTAAACATTTTCATACAAATAAAGAGGTTAGGAAATAAATTTCCTAACCTCTTTTGTTTATCAGATCAGTATATACTGTAATTATTTATCGGTTAATTTCAGCATCTGCTCTCTTCCTGGTCCTGTGGAAAGATAAGCTACAGGAATTCCTAATTCTGCTTCCAGAAATGATAAGAACTCGGTCACTTCTGCGGGCAGCTCTGAAGGACTTTTCATACCAGAAAAATCGGCATCCCATCCATTCATCCATTTTAGTACAGGCCTTCCGTTTTCCGGAAGTAATCCAGAGACAGCCACTTTATTCCCATCCTCAAGTTCATAATGGGTACAAACTGCTACAGATTTCAATCCGCTTAATACATCTGCCTTTGTCAGTACCAGCTGAGTTACACCATTGATCATCACTGCATATTTTAAAGCAGGAAGATCCAGCCAGCCTGTTCTTCTCGGACGCCCTGTATTGGAACCAAACTCATTCCCTTTTGTTCTGATTTCTTCACCCAATTCATCAAATAATTCTGTTGGAAAAACGCCATTCCCTACCCTTGTACAGTATGCTTTTGCAATCCCAAAGATTTTACCGATCTTTTTCGGTGAAACACCAAGTCCGCTGCTAGCCCCTGAAGCCGTAGTTGAAGAAGAAGTGACATAAGGATATGTCCCGTGGTCAATATCCAGCATTGCAGCCTGAGAGCCTTCTGCCAGGATTGTTTTTCCTTCCGCCAAAGCATTGTTTAAATAGATTTCCGTCTCAGTACATTTGAATCTTTTCAGAAACTCTACGGCGTCAAAAAATTCACTGCTGATTTCCTCCAAGGCAGGAAGTTCCATGCCTCCGGCCGTAAGCATTTTGTAATCTCTTTCTAAAATATGCTGCACTCTGTTTTTAAAGTCAGGAGCAAACATATCACCTATCCTTACATTCTGTCTTAAAATTTTATTTGAATAAGCCTGCGCGATTCCGTTTTTGGTGGTTCCGATAGTGGTATAATCAGAACTCTCTTCCATAAAAACATCCAGAAGCTTATGAGTAGGCAGTACAAAGTGAGCCTTTAATGAAATAACCATATTGTTTTCCGGCTGAACCGTTTCATCAAATACCTGAAGATTGGCAATTTCTTTTTTAAAACTCACAGGATCCAGAACAGTTCCTGTTCCAATCACATTCTGCACCCCGTTCATAAAGATTCCCGAAGGAATCATTTTAAGCGTAATTCTACGCCCGTTTCTTTCTATACTGTGTCCAGCATTAGAACCTCCATTAAAACGCGCTGTAATGTCGTAATTTTCACTGATAAGATCAATGAACTTTCCTTTTCCTTCATCTCCCCATTGTAATCCTAATACAATATCCATATTCGTACTTTAAATTTTATGGGACAAAGCTATGACAGTCAATAAGAAAGACCATTGTCATTTGACAAAAAGGAAATTCGATTGTAAAATGCAGGATGTAAAAAGCATGAATGCCAAAAGCCATCATTAATCAATTATCACGGATCAATCTAAACTATATTTCTCCTGATTCTGCTCAATGAAGAAGGTGTTACACCCAGATAGGAAGCCAGCATAGATTGCGGAACCCTGTTGGCAAGACCGGGATAATGATTTAAAAAATGAATGTATCGTGATTTTGCATCCTGATTCAGCATGATACTCGCTACCTTCAGCTTATTCTCTACAACAAAAGCATGGATTCTTGCAAACAGAACCGGCCAGACTGATATTTTCTCTTCCAGTATTTTAAAATGATTACGATCTATTACCAGCAATACAGCATCGGTAATCGCCTCAATATCTTCATGGGCAGGCAGCTGATCCGTAAAGCCCTGAAAATCTCCGATAAACCGTCCTTCATAAATAAAGTACCGGGTAAAATCATCCCCCTGCTTGTTATAATACAAAGACCGGAAAACACCTTCCTTTACAAAAGCAATTCTCTGACTTACCTTTCCGGCTTCTATAAAAGGCTCTCCTTTCTTTACAGTGATT
>JASLCD010000137.1 GCA_030146295.1 Chryseobacterium sp. | reverse complement strand
GAAGATATCCGCCAATTGACGGAAAAAGTAAAAGAAAAAAACTACTTATTTTCTCTTCTGAGACAGGAAATCAACAAAGTTATTATAGGGCAGGATTACATGGTAGACCGTCTTTTGGTAGGGCTTTTGGGAAACGGTCACGTTCTTCTTGAAGGAGTGCCGGGACTGGCAAAAACCCTTGCGATAAAAACTTTGGCAGAAGCTGTTCATGGTGAGTTTTCAAGAATTCAGTTTACACCGGATTTACTTCCTGCAGATGTAGTGGGAACGATGATTTATAATGTCAAAGACAATGATTTTTCTATAAAAAAAGGACCTGTATTTGCCAACTTTGTATTGGCGGATGAAATCAACCGTGCACCGGCAAAAGTACAGTCGGCCCTTTTGGAGGTAATGCAGGAAAAACAGGTGACAATTGGTGATGAAACCATGAAACTTCCGAAGCCGTTCCTGGTATTGGCAACCCAAAACCCGATTGATCAGGAAGGTACTTATTTGCTGCCTGAGGCGCAGAGTGACCGTTTTATGCTGAAATGTACCATAGATTATCCTTCTTTTGAAGACGAAAGACAGGTGATGAGAATGGTTTCAACATCTCATCAGCCAGCTGTGAAACCTGTGATTTCCCTTCAGGATATTGTAGATGCAAAAGAATTGATCAACCAGATTTATCTGGATGAGAAAATTGAAAAATATATTCTGGATATGGTGTTCGCTACACGTTATCCGGAAAACTATGGTCTTTCTGATCTTAAAAATTATATCAGCTTTGGAGCTTCTCCAAGGGCATCCATAAACCTTGCTATCGCTTCAAGAGCATATGCTTTCTTAAAAGGAAGAGCCTTCGTGATTCCTGAAGATGTAAAAGCATTGGCAAAAGATGTATTGAGACACAGAATAGGTTTGACTTTTGAAGCTGAAGCTGAAGAAGTTTCATCAGAAGAAATTGTCAATAGAATTTTAGCAAAAATCCAAGCACCCTAATGAGTGATGTAATAATAAGAAAAGCAGTTCTGGAGGACTGTGCTTCCATGCTGGATTTAATCAAAGAACTGGCGGAATATGAAAAGGCTCTGCATGAAGTAACGGTGACGCTGGACGAGTTTATTCAGGATGGTTTTGGAACCTCTCCGGTATGGGGAGCTTTTGTAGCTGAATATCATAATGAGATTGTTGGAATATCATTGTATTATGACAGATATTCAACATGGAAAGGAAGGAGGCTGTATCTTGAAGATCTTGTAGTAACCGAAAGACTGAGAGGAAAGCAGATCGGAAAGAAACTGTTTGATGCTACACTGGAGTATGGTAAATCAAATAACTATAGTGGAATGGTTTTCCAGGTATTGAACTGGAATGAACCCGCCATTAATTTTTATAAAAAATACAATCCAAAGTTTGATAATGAATGGTTGAATGTTTCTATTGAGCTAAAAGATTAGCTTGAAACCCGGATCGCGCAACTCAACATTAAACATTAAATTTTAAACTTGTCAATGCAGATAAAAGATATTGTAAAAAAAGTAAAGCAGATTGAAATCCGTACCAGAAAAAAGACGGAAGCTGCTTTGATGGGGCAATATCATAGTGCCTTTAAAGGGCAGGGGATGACCTTCTCTGAAGTACGTCCCTACCAGTTTGGAGATGAGATCAGAAGAATCGACTGGAATAAAACAGCCCGTTTTCGTGAGCCATTCGTAAAAGTAATGGAGGAAGAAAGGGAACTTACAATGATGATTATTGTTGATATTTCTGCTTCCATGGATTACGGTACGAAAGTTCAGCTGAAAAGAGAATATGTAGCTGAAATAGCCGCAAGTTTAGGATTTTCAGCCGCAGGAAACAATGATAAAGTAGGATTGATCCTGTTTGCTGATAAAGTATATAAAGTAATTCCTCCTCAAAAAGGAAGAAAGCATATTCTTTCTATTATCAGTAATATTCTGACTGCAGATTATGTTCCGGCAGAATCTAAAATAGACAAAGCCATGGAATATATGATGGGGATTTTCAAAAGAAAATCTCTGGTTTTTTTGTTTTCGGATTTTGAAGATGAATATGATTCCAAAATGCTGAAAGTGGCTTCAAAGAAACATCAGCTGTTGGGAATGAGGGTTTTTGATGAGAAAGACAATGAAATTCCGGATGTGGGATATGCTCTTTTGCATGATGTGGAGACCGGAAAGCAGATATGGGCCAATACTTCCAGTGCAAGATGGCGGTATACTTTTGCAGAAGCTCAGAAACAAAAACTGAGAGCTTTAGAAGAAGACTTTGCCAGCAGTTCTGCAAGCTTTATGAATATCCATACCGGCTCAGATTATTCAAAATTATTATATAATTATTTTCAGAAAAAATAACATCGGGCCTCGCTCGTAACTAAAAACATCAGGCGCTTGCCTTTATTATTTTAACATTGAGAAAAATACTTTTAATATTATCTTTTCTTATCTGTGCAAATGCTTTTTCACAGATATTATCTTCTAATGTAGAAAAGAAAACCCTTGCTCTGGGAGAAACCAATCATATTACTATCAAGATTGATAACCTTCATGAACAGCAGGTGACTTCCGCTCCGAAAAATGAACTGCTCCCTTTTCACTTTGAAGAAACCAAAGACAGTATCGGGCAGACTGCCAATTCCTATGAAAGAAAAATTGAATTTGCTGTTTTTGATGAAGGCAAATTTACGATTCCTGAACTGGAATTTAAGGTGGGAGATAAAGTACTTAAAACCATTCCTTATGAAATAGATGTCATTAATACTGCTCAAAAAGGAGATCAGATCAATGATATCATGAATAATAAACAGGTAAAACTTGAAGCCAAAGATTATTGGGAACTGTATAAGTTTTATATTCTGGCAGCACTTGCAGGTATTGCTTTGATCATTGCAATTGTTATGATTGTAAAATGGGGCCGGAAATCTAAAAGTTCTCCTGTGGTGGCTACCAATCAGACCCTGAAGGAACTTGACTCTCTTAAAAAGAAAAAATATATTGAAGGAGGAAATTTCCGTTCATTCTACGTAGAACTGATCGATATTTCAAGAACATTCATTACGAAACAATACCACCTTCCCGCAGATGTTCTTCTTACAGATGACCTTATTGATGTCATGAAAAAGAACAATACAATTTCGCAGGATAATGAAAAAATAATAGAAGATGTATTTCTGAGAGGAGATCTGGTGAAATTTGCCAAAACTTTCCCTGATCAGAATACAATGGAGACCGATTTTGCCAATATCAGAGATTTTGTGAAGAGATCATCCAAAGATCTGGAATTTGAAAACTTAAGAAAGGATGTTTGATTTTGAATTTTACAGCCCGTGGTTTTTATTGCTTTTTCTTCTGTTTATCCCACTCTTAATTAAAGATGCCGGAAAACGGAAAAGAAAAGGTATAAAAGTGCCTACCATAAAAAATATGGCTCACAGTGATGGAATTCAGGGGGTTCTTTTTTTACTGAAAATATCAAAGTATATCATTCTCTCTTCTTTGATTATTGCTATGGCAAGGCCCAGAACCTTTACCATTTCTCAGGACAGGGATGACACAAAAGGGATAGATATTATGTTGTCTATAGACGTTTCTTTAAGTATGCTCGCAAAGGATTTGAATCCCGACAGAATTACAGCGTTGAAAGATATTGCTGTGAAATTTGTTCAGAAACGTCCTAATGACAGGATTGGAGTGGTAGCATATTCTGCGGAAGCCTTTACTAAAGTTCCGGTTACTTCAGATCATCAGGTGGTGATTGATGAAATTAAAAACCTGAATTCTGCAGGTCTTGAACCGGGTACAGCTATCGGAGAAGGTCTTTCTGTTGCGGTGAATCATTTGGTTAAAAGCAAAGCAAAAAGTAAGGTGGTCATCCTGATGACGGATGGGGTAAGCAATATTCAGAATGCTATTCCTCCGCAGATTGCTGCTGAACTGGCAAAAAATAATAATATAAAGGTATATGCAATCGGAATCGGGACCAATGGGTATGCTTTGATGCCGACATCTCAGGACATCTTTGGAGATCTTATCTTTACGGAAACGGAAGTAACCATTGATGAGAATACCTTGAAAGAAATTGCACAGACTACGGGAGGAAAATATTTCAGAGCAACCTCAAACAGTAGTCTTGAAGAAGTATATGATGAGATCAACCAGCTGGAAAAATCTGATGTGAAAGTTTCTAAACTGTATAATTATGAAGAATATTTCAAGATATTCCTTTGGATTGCATTAGGAATGCTGGTGTTTGATGCATTATTGAGATGGGTGTTTTATAAAATTTTAAGCTGATGAGTTGGTCTTTAGGAAATTATTGGTATTTATTTTTACTGTTGCT
>JASLCD010000104.1 GCA_030146295.1 Chryseobacterium sp. | reverse complement strand
AGATATTTCACAATACCCTCATCGTTAGCAAGCTTAGGCTTGTAATTTCTAAATCAAATCTAAGCACCTGAACGTGTGTTAGTTTAAAGATAACTTTTACCAACATCTTTTTTCATAAAAAACAACAGATTGGTCTATAAACGAGACTGAACACACCCTTTATGTGCTTAGATTTTTAAAAATAAAAATGTTAAATCATTGATTGTAAATATTTTGTGTGTTTATAATTGATTAAAAAACAACGAAATGCCAATAGAAATAAAAGAGCTTCACATTAAAATAAATGTGGACGAAAAAGCAGCAACGACAACTGCCGCATCGGTAGATGAAGCACAGCTCATGCGGGCAATCAGCGAAAGTGTAGAACAGGCAGCAAAAATAGAACAACGTAAAAAAGAAAGATAATGGGAGGGAAAATTTCAAAAATAAAGATTGGGACTTATAAGGACAACGGCTATGGTTCGGATGCTCTGATTGAGAGTACGGCTTTTACAGCCTTCATTAATCCGACGGGCTTTTCTTATACCCGTAAGGTTGAGTATAATACAGCACAAGGAGATGGATCGAATGCGACAAATTCAAAATTTATCAAAACATCTCCTCAATCTATACAGTTAGAATTTTTATTTGATGGTACTGGAGTAACGGAAGCCAATCCGGGAAATAAACTTATCAATAAGATCCTGAAAAAGAAGTTCAGCAAAGATAATGTTACCGCTCAATTGGAACGTTTCTATGCCGCAACAGGAGAATTTAATGGGACCATTCACAAGCCGTATGATGTCATCCTTATTTGGGGAGAATTTAAATTTTACGGAGCTCTTACCGAATTTACAATAGATTACAAATTATTCAATGATGACGGAAGTCCTTTAAGAGCTATCGGAAAAGCTACTTTTTTAGAATCAATCAGCGAAGAACTTGCTAAAATAATGGCAAAAAAAACATCTCCGGATCTTACCCACAAAAGGACTATACAGGACGGAGATACATTACCCTTAATGACTGAAAGAATTTATGGAGATTCCAAGTATTATCTGGAAGTAGCTAAAGTAAATGGTCTTATCAATTTTAGACAATTAACACCAGGGCAAGAATTATTCTTTCCGCCAATAGAAAAAGTTTCTTAATATGAATAATAGCGGATACATACAAACAGCAAAAAACCCAGACTTAATCACCTATAAGATAATGTCTGGAGGCACAGAATTGCCGGGCAGATACGGTGTGCAAAGCATTGTAGTAGAAAAAGAAGTCAATAGAATTCCTTATGCCCGCATTGTTATTTTAGATGGAAGTGTTCCGGAGCAGGACTTTAAGCTAAGTAATGAAGACCTATTGATCCCCGGAAAAGAAATTGAAATCACAGCCGGATATCACTCTGAAGAAGAAACCATTTTTAAAGGAATTGTGGTAAAGCATAATATAAAAGTTAGAAATGGTTCCTCTTACCTCATCATAGAATGCAGAGACAAGGCCGTAAAAATGACCTTAGGAAGAAAAAGCAAATATTTCTACGACAGTAAAGACAGTGATATCATTGAAGAACTCATTGGTAACAGCGGTGCAGCTGGCGATGTAGAAGCAACCACAAATACGCACAAAGAACTGATACAATATCGGGCCTCTGATTGGGATTTTATGCTGACCAGAGCTCAGGCAAACGGAAAACTTTGTTTTGTTGAAGATGGAACCGTTAAAGTTGCTAAACCTGATTTTAGTGGTGAAGCCACAGAAACAGTGGTTTACGGGTCATCTGTACACGAGTTTGACGGAGAAATTGACGCCAGAGACCAATTCAGCAAAATTACCGCCAAAACCTGGAGCTATACCGATCAGGAACTGACGGAAATCGAAGCTCAGGATCCTGCCATTACCCTCAACGGAAATCTTTCATCGGGTGATTTAGCAGATGTTTTCGGAATTGAAGACCTGCAGCTTAATCATGGTGGAAATCTTACGCAGGGTGAGCTGCAGGAATGGGGAGATGCCAAAGCAACTTTCCAACAGTTAGCCAAAACAAGAGGAAGAGTAAAATTTCAGGGAATTCCATCTGTAAAACCAGGAGTTTCTTTAACACTGCAGGGAGTAGGAAACCGATTCAATGGGAAAATATATGTAACCGGTGTCCGTCATGAGATCGCCGAAGGAAACTGGCTGGTGGACGCACAATTCGGACTTTCTCCGACATGGTTCTCCGAAACCTACGAGGTAAGTGAAATGCCGGGTTCAGGAATTATTCCTGCCATAAGCGGATTGCAGGTTGGGGTAGTATCACAACTGGAATCTGACCCGGATGGAGAAGACAGAATTTTAGTACAGATTCCGATCATTAACAGCGAAGAAGAAGGGATTTGGGCAAGAGTTTCCACCCTGGATGCAGGTGAAAACCGAGGATCATTCTTCAGACCGGAAATCGGGGATGAGGTTATCATCGGATTCATTAATGACGATCCCAATGATGCCGTAGTGCTTGGAATGCTGAACAGCAGTGCAAAACCAGCTCCTATTGTAGCTTCAGATGATAATCACGAAAAAGGATTTGTAACCCGAAGCGAAATGAAAATGATCTTTAATGACGATAAAATTTCATACACACTGGAAACACCAAAAGGTAAAAAAGTGATTGTAGACGAAGATGCAGATATCATTAAAATACAAGATGAGCATTCCAATATTCTGACGCTTAATAAAGACGGTATCAGTATGGAAAGCGGAAAAGACATCAAGATCAAAGCAAAAGGCGACATTAATATGGAAGGAACCAATATCAATGTAAAAGCAAGCGCTCAGTTGAAAGCAGAAGGAAGTTCAGGTTCCGAACTAAAATCAGGAGCGGTAACAGTCGTAAAAGGATCTCAAGTTAAAATTAATTAATACCCATGAAACCAGCAGCAAGAATTACAGATATGCATACCTGTCCTATGGTGACAGGACAGGTTCCGCACGTGGGCGGTCCCATCATTCCGGCAGGAGAACCCACGGTACTTATTGGAGGAAAACCTGCAGCAAGAGTAGGTGACAAGGCAGTATGTACAGGTCCTCTGGATACCATTGCATCAGGATCTTCAAGTGTTTTGATAGGCGGAAAACAAGCCGCAAGAATGGGAGATTCTACTGCTCATGGAGGAGTGATAACTGCAGGAGAAGCTACTGTTTTAATAGGCGGATGATATCGAAGGCGGCTTTTAATACCATCATAAGCTACCTCTATCAGAATCTGTCTGAAAATAAGAATGTAAAACATCAATAACACAACGGTTAGAATAACCAAAACTCTATGCTACAGATGCAGGATGTGAACATTAAATATAACAAATAACGTATGAAAATAAATACAGATTTTTTAGGAACAGGCTGGAGTTTTCCGCCTGAGTTTAACGAGACTGAAGGAAAACTGGCCATGACCACAGATGTGGAAGACATCAATAACAGCCTTAAGATTTTATTGTCAACACGCCCTGGTGAACGGGTAATGTTCCCGAACTACGGATGTGACTTGCAGGAAATGCTTTTTAAACCTCTGGACTTAACGCTGGTTACCCAAATGAAAGGAATCATTGAGCGTGCTATTTTATATCATGAGCCCAGAATAAATATTCTGAGTATTGAAATTGATACTCAGGAAGAGCTTCAGGGAGAAGTTTTAATACAAGTTGACTACGAAGTAAGAAATACTAATACAAGAAGCAATATGGTTTTCCCTTTTTACAAAGGAGAAGC
>JASLCD010000097.1 GCA_030146295.1 Chryseobacterium sp. | reverse complement strand
AGTCAGATGCTCTAACCAACTGAGCTAAGGAGGAATGTCCTTTGTTTTAAGTGGTGCAAATATAATAGGAATATCTGTTCAAAGCAAGTTTTATCGTGTGTTCTGGACGATTTTTAACTAAATGTATTGAATTTCAATAAGAAATATTTTGATTATTTTTTTATTCAGTTCCAAAAAGTCTCAATAAATGCCAGGAATTTTGCTGTCCACTTGCAAAAAAAATGTTGAGTTTTTATTTTATGGTTAGTTATAAAACTTTAATTGATTCAATAATCGGAGCATACTGAAGCCGTTAGAATAAAAATAATGAGTGGAATTGCTTTTATACATCCAGGGCTGATGTTCTTTGCATGCTGATTTTTAAGGAGTACTATCAGAGTAAAAAAAAGACTTACATTTCTGTAAGTCTCTTTTTATTATTTCTTCAAATCTTTCAATATTTCCTGAACAGCCCGTTCCAGCTGAGGGTCATTGTTCTGAAGTCGGTCCATAAAGGTGTTTTTAACATAAATATCAGGTTTTACGCCTGTTTTTTCAAGGTTCTGCCCATCCAGGGTGTAGGTTCCCCATGAAGGAAGCCTGTAAGACGAGCCATCTACCAGACCTTTTGCAGATGTGAAAATGATCCAGCGGTAGGTGTCCTGGCCAATGATCTTTCCGAGTTTCAATGCTTTGAAGCCGGCTGCAGTCATTTCAGCATCACTTAATGATCCTTCGTTAATCAGCAGGACGATAGGTTTCCCGGAAGGAGCAAAGTTGGGCTGTGTTGTCATTTTGCCTTCACGATATTTCCATTGTAAATAAGGTTTTTGGGAAAGGAAATTTAATACCTTATCATGCACATTTCCACCTGTATTATAGCGCAGGTCAAGGATAACAGCATCTTTTCTGTTTTCCTGTTCTACCATATCCAGAAGGAAGCGGTCCAGCTCATCCGTAGACATGTTTTTCATGCAAGAATAAGCAATACGGTTGTTGCTAAGCTTATCAACACGCTGATGATTGTTGTAGATCCAATCATCATATAGCAGTCCTTTTAATTCGACGTTTGAAATAGGATGTACTTTTGTCGTTATATTTTTCCCGTCACGGGTAAAATTAAGAACAAGCTCCTCCTGCTTTTTAGGGCTTGTGAAATATGTTTCACTGTTTTCATTAGGATCAATCTTTTTCCCGTTAACCGAAATAAGCTGATCGCCGGGTTTGATATCAACTCCCGAACGGAAAGCCGGCGATTTTCTTACAATACTTTCTACAATATAAGGCTGATCTTTTTTGAAGATAATTCCTGTTTCGTTGGTGAAGTAGTTCAGGAACATCGCTTCTTCTTTTCCGGTTGAAGAAAATCCGGTATGTGAAGAATTGAGTTCCCCTAAAAGATCATTTAATAAAATTCGCAGATCATTTCTGTTGTGTACATACGGAAGGTATTTAGCGTATTGCTCCCTTTTTTCTTTCCAGTTAATGCCATGGAATTTTTCATCGTAGAAGTTTTCCTCTACACCTGTCCAGGCTTCGGCATACATCTGAGTAAATTCGGAAGCCAAATCTTTATCAAAACTATACTGAATCGTTATTTTCTCGGGTTTTAGTGCTGCTACCGTTGTTTTATAAATATTGCCTTCTATCAGGGCGAATAGATTTTTCTCGTTTTTAGTAAGGTAATATGCTGCTTTATCGAAGACTTTTTCGGATTTGGCAGGCTCAAAATCAGAGAATACCTTTTTGAAGAGTTGTCTTTTTCCATTATCCTGATTAGAATTAAAAAGGAGGATCTCCTTCTTATCATCTGTAAAGACTGCAGGATCATCCTGGTATCCATATCTGTCGGTAACCAGTTCAATTCTGTCCAGAGTATCCTCGGGATTTACCTTCAGTTCTTTGATAACGGGTTCTTTCTCTTCCTCATCCTTTTTATCCTTCTCCTTGGTTCCTTCTTCTTTTTTGTCCTTCTTGTCTTTATCCTTTGCTTTATCAGAAGATTTAGTTTCTTTTTTTTCTTCAGTGAAAAGATTATCAAATTTTTCAGATTTAAAAGGCTCATCAAACCAGTCCAGAGCCATGCGGTAGATGTTAGACTTTTGCATGCCTAAAGGGTAAGACGGGTTCGTTCTGTCGCTGGCAAAATAAATGTACTTGCCATTTGGCGACCATACAGGATCTTCTTCTGAAACACCAGTATTGGTTAGGTTCAGAGTCTGTCCTTTTTTGATGTTATAGATGAAAATATCCAATTCAAAGTTTCTTTTGGCAGAGAACAGCACATATTCATTGTTAGGCGAAAAAGAAGGTCTTGAGTTCTGGAATGCCCAGATTTCGTCCTTTACAATCGTTGTAGATTTGAAGCTTTTTAAGTCCAGCAATCTTACTTCGTCCCGACCGCTTAAGTAAACGGCTTTTGAAAGATCGCTGTTGAGTGTTATATTGCGATTATTGCGTAAGTCTTCTGTTAATTGTTTGGGCTGGCCTTTTCCGTCCGCCTGAATCGTAAACCAGTTTTGGTATCCGTTGTATGTCTGGCTATACAGCAAGCTGCGATTGTCTTTCAGCCACTTTACTTCCATGGCTCGTTCTTTCCCGTCAGAAACCTGTTGTGCAAATTTTCCTTCAATATCTGACACAAATAAAACACCACGGCTTATAAAAGCCATTTTTTTACCGTCCGGAGAGACATCATAATACGAAATATTATTTTCTGTATTGAAATTTTGCTCTTTTTCCAGTGTTTTGTTGGTGTTAAGGCTGATATTCAGAGGTTTTACGTTTTTTGAAGCGGTATCATAAATATAAAGCTGATAATCCTTCTCGAAAATGACTTTGGATCCATCTGCTGAAACAGAAGGTTTTTTAATAGAAGTGTCAAATTGGGTGAGAGGCGTTTTTTTACCATTCTCCAGTTTATAGAGGTTATATTCCCCATTATTTTCATCAGAAATAAAGTAAATAACCCCGTTTTTATCTACACTTGGATTGAAGTCCTTTCCTTCATAGGTCGTGTATTGTTTGAAAGAATTGGTTTTGGAGTTGTATCCTAAAATGTCAGGGTTGTTTTCTCCCTTATAGCGCTTACGCTGTACCTGATGAGCACTTTCAGATGAACTTGTGAAAAGATATTCTCCGGCAGGTGTTTCTGCAAGCCCATTGGTATTATTAAAGTAATTGTTGAAAAGCTTTTGTGGAGTTTTTCCTTCGATAGTTGTTTTAAAACTGCCGAAATTGTTATTCCTGTTAGAGGTAAAATAAATGGTTTTGTTATCCCATGACCAGCTTTCCATTTCGTCTCTTCCGGTGTGGAAGGTTAACTGCTTGATGGTTCCTCCTTCAGCAGGCATTACATACACATCATAATTTCCATATTGATTAGAACTGAACGCAAGCCATTTTCCATCCGGAGAAAGGCGGGGATTGATTTCTTCTCCATCCAGAGCGGTAATTCTTGAAGCGTTTCCTCCATTGGAATCTGCTTTCCAGATATCACCGTCATAAGCGAAATAAGCTGTTTTTCCATCAGGGCTCAAGGAAGGACTTGATAAAAAATAAGATTTTTCCTGCGCTGAAATCTGAGTAAGAGCAAAGGCAGTTAGTAATGAAATAAAGGTTTTTTTCATGGGTTAATTTGATATTTATACAATATTATTGTTTTTGTTATACATCGGAAGCATTGAATTGAGAGCAAAAAGGTCTTTAACTTTATGAGATGTAAGAAACTTCAATAAGTTAAGAGGAAGCCGGCTAATAAAGGATAATATTCTTTAATAGCGGATTAGATCTGATAAAATAACAGCTTTTGCAAATCAAATAGGAATTCTTCTTTCATAATAGCTTAATATGCTGCAAATATCTAATTTTTTAAAGATTTCGGAGTGTTTTTTAGATACTTCTGATACCTACAGATAAAGAAATATAGTTTTTTGCTTCAGAATGCGTATTAGAAGGTTTATAAAGCAATAATTCGTTTATTATTATATTTGAATAAAACTAATTATTTCATGAAATATTCTTTAAGAGAGCAGTTCTATAAATTTGTTGTAGATGAGTATAAACTTTATTACATTTCTCCTTTTGTAGATGAGATTTCAGAATTTATAGAAAAAAATGGAAAAGATTATCGCAGCGTTTTAGATTTTGGATGTGGTTATGGAGAATTGTCTCAGGTCTTTCATCAGTCTGGCTTTGAAGTTACAGGAATGGACATGGATGATGAGAGAATCAATGAAGCTAAAATAAAATATCCTGATGTCAACTTTATGAGTTTCTGCTACCAAGATTCGCTTCCTTTTCCTTCCGATTCATTTGATATTATTTTCTCAAGCAGTGTTTTGCAGTATATAGATCATGAAATTTTTTTTACGGAATGCAAAAGAATTTTAAAAAAAGGCGGCTGCATTATTTTTATTGAGAATCTTAAAAATAATCCTATTACAAGAATAGGGCGGGCTTATTTAAAATTGAAAAGATTTAAGTACCATTCATATCCCTGGAATCATCTTGATTTCAAGAGTATTGATTCTCTTAATGATTATTTTCTTTTAGATACTGTTAAAACATATCATATTTTCGGACCTCTATTGTATATATCAGGATTTAAGTTTTTAAAACCTGTTATAAGGAAGATAGATAAAATTTTAATAAACATCCGTTTTGCTGTACGTGCTTCGTGGTTGGTTTTAATTATCGGGAAGAAATGATAACGAAAAAATATTCAAAAATAAATCTTACAAATTTTTTTCCATTTGCCTATCAAATAATAAAGTCAAATAAAACAGAAGAACTTTTTTCATTTTTTGTCTGGGAATTTATCTGGATTTTTTTCAGAAAAAAAGTAAAACAATTGAAATTTTGTAATGAAAATGCAGAGCTGATAATAGATCATGGTATAGATTGTCTGGAGTTTATTTCAAATGAAAGGTTCTATGAAAGTCCAATTGCTTTTAGCCTAGCTTATTTTGACAAGAATAATAATGTTTGGGGAGCTGGTGTTGATGAACCTTCAAAATTATTTTTTAAAAATGAAAGCGGGAAGAGTACTGAATGTTTTGAATTTGAAACCATTATTGAAGGAATTTATATTGATCGTAAGGATAATATCTTTGTTTGTTGTGGTGGTGAAGTATTCAAGTCTTCTGATGGTGGGGTAACATTTAAAAAAGTTTTGAGTTTTTCTTCGGCAGAAAGTAGGTTTTTATTTGAAACAATTACTGAATCTAAGAATGATCAGATTTTGATTGGTGAATATGCAAATATTAAAAAAGAGAATAAATGGATCTTTGCTGGCTATATATATCTGTCTGCTGATAATGGAGAGACATGGGAAAAGATCGATTTTTTAAAAAAATATATAAATAAACATATTCATGTACTCAAATGGGTGGAACGGTTAAAATGTTTAATTCTTACAGAAGGGGATAATAAAAAGGGGATTTGGATTAATAGATCTGAAGGTCAGACTAACAATAAAAAACATGGATGGTCTAGATTGAATGAATTTCATATCCAGAAAGGAGGATATACAAGCTTGGTTGAAACAAAAGAAAATATACTGCTGGGAACAGATTATTACCTGGGAACAAACTTTATTGTATCTACAATTGATTTTAAAAGATTTAATTCACAGACAATCCCCGATCCTTATCGAAAGTCTGCAGTTTTCCGAATGCTTTGCCTTAAAAACCATATAGTTTGGGCGAGTTTATATTGTCATGTAAAACCTCATAAAAGCTTATTGATGTATTCGAAAGATTGGGGAAAAACATGGTGTAAATTTATAGAATATGATGGCGCTTTAATTAAAATGAATATAATCAGCAATCCGGGGGGTGATTGTTTTTATGTTCTTATAGAAGACCTGATTTTAAATAAATTTAAAACTTATATCGTGTCTTCCTATAGGTAGGTTTGGGTTTAAGTTTTTTATGCCTGGTGTCAAAAGCAAGTGAGAATAAAGATGGAAATTGTTGTTCTGCATTTTATAAACACAAGGTTTTCATTTTTAAAGAAACCAAGACGACCACTTGCCATATACTTATATAAAAGCGTTTTTTGAAAATAGCAGTGGAAGTCCCTGTGATTCGTCTACTGGAAACGTGGAAACAAAAAAAAGACTTACATTTCTGTAAGTCTTTTTGCTCCTCCTGCTGGGCTCGAACCAGCGACCCTCTGATTAACAGTCAGATGCTCTAACCAACTG
>JASLCD010000095.1 GCA_030146295.1 Chryseobacterium sp. | reverse complement strand
GGCGGAAAAATGATGATTACTTTGGCAGGAGCAATGTCTACTGCTGAATTAGGGAAGATTCTTGCTGAAATGATCCGTCAGGGGAAAGTAGATTTTATCTCTTGTACAGGGGCTAACCTTGAAGAAGATTTAATGAACCTTGTAGCACACTCTCACTATGAAAGAGTTCCTCATTACAGAGATTTGACTGCTCAGGATGAGTGGGATCTTTTAGAAAGAGGTCTGAACAGAGTTACAGATACTTGTATCCCTGAAGAAGAAGCTTTCAGAAGATTACAGAAACATATCGTTGAGATCTGGAAAGATGCTGAAGCGAAAGGAGAAAGATATTTCCCTCACGAATTCATGTACAAAATGATCCTTTCAGGAGTATTGGAGCAGTACTATGAAATTCCTAGAGAGAACTCTTGGATGATTGCTGCTGCAGAAGCTAATTTACCAATCGTAGTTCCGGGATGGGAAGATTCTACAATGGGTAACATCTTCGCTTCTTACTGTATCAAAGGAGAGCTTAAGGCTACTACAATGAAATCAGGTATCGAATATATGACTTACCTTGCTGACTGGTACACTAAAAACTCAGGAGGAAAAGGAGTTGGATTCTTCCAGATTGGTGGTGGTATCGCAGGAGATTTCCCTATCTGTGTAGTACCAATGCTATATCAGGATATGGAAATGCACGACATTCCTTTCTGGTCTTATTTCTGCCAGATTTCTGATTCTACAACATCTTACGGATCTTATTCAGGTGCTGTTCCAAATGAAAAAATCACTTGGGGTAAACTTGATATCACTACACCGAAATTTATCGTTGAAAGTGATGCTACGATCTGTGCACCATTGATGTTCTCTTATATCTTAGAAAACGCTTAAGAATAAATTCTCATCAGAGATTACCATACAGCGCTTCAATACATTTGAAGCGCTTTTTTTATTTTATGATTGAAAAATAGATTGGTTTTGAAAACTAAAAATAATTTGAACCATTAAGATTATTTAAATTATCAAGAGCATTCAGGTGTAAATCGATATACATTATTCCTACAGATCCCAAATTACACAAATTTTTATATTATCTGTCTGGTTTGCAGAATCAGTATGAGATAAAACCCCTGCGTTTTACACCACATAGTATTCAAAGAACTTGGGCCTTTGCGTTCTCCAAAAAACAATCTGTACGATCTGCGGGAAAATAAAACTCACTCCAAAGAATTCACCAGCACAAAATAACGATATGCCAGAATTCCTTTTTCTACCTTAGTCAGAGCATTAGGATCCTTCTTACTCAGTTTCGGAAGCACCTTTTTATTAATGGCATTCAACAGCCTGAAAAATGATTTTTTCATATCTTTAACTTTTGATGAAACATCACCGAGCGTAAGAGAATTCAAAAATGATGCAAAAAAAAGATGCCCGGCTAAAATAACAATTTGATATGGATGAAATTTTCAAACAACAGGTATATGAAGTAGCAAGACTTATTCCCAAAGGAAGAGTTTCTACGTATGGTGCCATAGCAAAAGCTGTTGGCTATCCAAACCATTCAAGGCATGTAGGAAAAGCTATGGGTGGCTGCCCGAAAGATGTTCCTGCTCACCGCGTCATATCAAGTTCAGGAGTTTTATCAGTTCCGGAATTTCAGCCTAAGCTGGAAGCAGAAGGAATCAGTGTGGAAAATCTTAGGATAAAAAATTTCAAAAAACTGTTCTGGGATCCGTTGGCTGAATTGTAAATTTCAAAGGATTTAAATCAATTTTTTTTAACACAAAGGTTTTACCTGTATACTGAATAATTTAAAGGGAGCAGAGGAGAAATCAATGAAATTGATTCTCTTTAAGCGAACGTATTACCATCATAAAGGTTCATCGGTGACAAAGTCTCAACTCTTTGCCTCCTGAAATAAAACATTCGGATCATTAATTCTTTGCGTTAAAGACATTAGCATACATTAATACAAAAAAATGTCACTCCATAACTTCATATGAGTGACACCAGTATTTTTTACAGTTTCAAACCGTCTTATTTTCTTCCTTTGGGGAGACCTTTCAGTTCTTCTTTAAGTCTTTCATTCTCCTCTCTTAATAAAGCAATAAAGTTTTGCAGATTTTCAATGATAGCTCCAGGGATATTATCATAGTTATTTTGGTTAGTAATTACTCCTGCAGAAGAAGATCTGTCATTAAATACAGGATGATCATTGTTAATAACTACTGTAGCTTCCTCCTCTTCATAAATGTCCTCAACGGGTACATCCAGAAAACGGGCAAGTTTGTCCCATTCATCTTTTACGATCCTCACATCACCGCTTTCTTTTCTGCTGTAATTAGATACATCTGTTGCGATAAAGTCAGCTACCTGCTGTTGAGTGTAGCCTTTTTGCTTTCTGATGACGCGTAATTTTTCTTTTTGCATGACCTACATTTTATACAAAAATGGCAAAAAAGCATAAGCTGTACAATAAAAAGTGGAAAAAAATAGGTGCTAAAGAATAAGATTTAAGATAAAATGAAACTAAACTTAAAAACAGGAGTATTATCTGATTTAATTGTTGAAAATTTTCTTCGAATTAGTCTCTTGTTTAATAATTACGTCCGATTGATCAAAGATTATGTGGTAAGAGAAGAAATTTAAACCTTATATATTTCTAAAACCTATAAGGTTTGGGTTATTATAGTATTCAATTTATTTAAATTACTTGTGGATGATTTTTAGAACCCTTTTAAACAAAAAAGACTGCTTCAAAATGAAACAGTCTTTTGTATATTATTTTTCAAGTTGCTTATAGCTTCTCTGTATAAAATCTGTAAGATCTTTTCCTTTCAGTAAGTTTTGAGAAAGTTTCGCAAGATCCAGAGCATATTTGATCAGGCTTTCTTTCTCTTCAGTATTTTCTGTCTTTAAAATCTGATTAGAAAGCTCACTGTTGGAGTTCACCACAAGGTTGTACATCTCCGGGAAACCTCCCATTCCGAACATACCGCCACCGCCTGTAGCCTGCATTTCCTTCATTCTTCTCATAAATTCTGGCTGGGTAATGGTAAACGGAGCATCATTACTGTCAAGGTCTTCAAGCTGTACTGTGAATTTAGTATCCTGAATAGCTTCTTCCACGTTCTTTTTCAAAGATTCCTTTTCAGTGTCATTCAGCTTTGAAATAACCGGTTCATCTTTTTTGATCAGGTTGTTGATGTGATCTGCATCCACTCTTACAAAAGAAATATTTTCCTTTGATGTTTCCAGTTTCTGGATGACATGGGGAGTGATAGGAGAATCTAGTAACAGAACTTCATATCCCTTATCCTTTGCAGATTGGATGTAGCTGTGCTGTTCATCAGTATTGGTAGCATATAATACCACCAGTTTGTTGTCTTTATCCGTTTGTATAGGTTTTATTTTCTCAGTCAATTCATTCCAAAGGAAATATTTACCGTCTGTTGTAGGATACAATGTGAATTTGTCTGCTTTTTCAGCAAATTTTTCTTCTGTAATGATTCCGTATTCAATTACGATCTTAATGTCGTTCCATTTTTGCTCATAATCTTCACGGTTTTCATTGATTAAAGAAGCCATTTTGTCGGCCACTTTTTTCGTGATGTAAGATGAAATTTTCTTTACGGCTCCATCTGCCTGAAGGTAAGAACGGGAGACATTCAACGGAATATCCGGAGAATCAATGACTCCTCTCAGAAGCATCAGGAAATCTGGAACAATCCCTTTTACTTCATCCGTTACGAATACCTGGTTTTGGTATAATTGAATCTTATCTTTGTCAATATTTAAATTATTGCTCAATTTCGGAAAGAATAGGACTCCGGTAAGATTAAATGGATAGTCAACATTCAGGTGGATATTGAATAATGGCTCTTCAAACTGCATTGGATACAGCTCGTGGTAAAACTTCATATAATCCTCGTTGGTTAGTTCGCTTGGAGCAATCGTCCATGCAGGAACCGGATTATTGATGATATTATCTACCTCTTCCGTCTCAGCTACAGCATCTTCAGGAGCATCTTCCGGTAACGGAAGAGTATGGGTTTTTGTCCCGAATTTGATGGGAACAGGCATGAATTTGTTATACTTTAATAACAGTTCACGGATTTTTCCTTCTTCTAAAAATTCTACAGAATCTTCTGCAATATGAAGGATGATTTCTGTACCTCTATCAGTTTTATCAGTAGTTTCTTCAAGCGTAAACTCCGGACTTCCATCACAAATCCATCGTACTGCCGGCTCATCTTTATAAGACTTTGTAAGAATTTCTACCTTTTCAGCCACCATAAATGCAGAGTAGAATCCAAGACCAAAATGTCCGATAATCCCTGAATCTTTCGCAGAATCTTTATATTTTTCCAGAAACTCTTCAGCGCCTGAAAAAGCAACCTGGTTGATGTATTTTTCAACCTCTTCACTAGTCATACCAATACCCTGATCGATGATACGTAAAGTTTTTTGGTCTTTATCAATTTTAACTTCAAGTTTCGGATTTCCATACTCCACTTTTGCCTCACCAATACTTGTTAAATGTTTTAATTTTAAAGTGGCATCGGTAGCATTAGAAATTAATTCTCTTAAGAATATTTCGTGGTCACTGTAAAGAAATTTTTTAATAAGCGGAAAAATGTTTTCCACAGATACATTAATATTTCCTTTAGTCATCATATTTTATATTTTAATTTTTCTACATACTTCTCAAAAAAAATACCATGCAGAAGAAAGTGACAGAATGGCATTTTTTCAATGTGAAACAGTCTTATCCTATGGATTTGTCAAAGAAATATCTTACTTTTAATTATTAAAAATTTTTTAAAAATGAAGTTGAAATGTACAGTTTTTATTCTGCTCATGATGACCTGCTGGGTCTATGCACAGAAGAAACCTTTAGACCACTCTGTTTATGACAGTTGGCAAAATATTGGTGCTAGAAAAATCTCCAATGACGGAAAATGGATAGCCTATTCTGTGGATGCTCAGGAAGGAAATCCTAACCTTTCTTTATATTCCGTTAAGAATAAAACGTCAAAAAATTTTGCAAGAGGAACAAAAGTAGATTTTACAAATGATTCCAGATTTGCTGTTTTTCAAATCCGTCCGCAGTATAAAGATATAAAAGCGGTAAAAGATAAAAAGCTTAAAAAAAATAAATTAACAAAAGACAGCCTTGCAATTGTTGATTTTTTAAGTAATAAAACAGAGAAAATTCCTAATGTAAAATCATTTAAAATTCCTGAAAAAGCAGGTTCTTATGTGGCTTATCTTCTGGAAAACACAAAAGATAAATCTTCAGATGATGCTTCTGATAAAGAAGATGGAGACGAAAATAAGGATGAAGATAAAAATGTAAAGCCTTTACAGCTGGTTGTACAAAATCTTTTGGACGGAAAAAGTACAACATATGATAATGTAGTGCGTTATGAGTTCAGTGAAAATGGAAAGCAGCTCGTCTTTGTGACCAAGAAACCTGAAGATAAACCTAAAAAAGATAAAAAAGAAGACAAGGATTCGGACGGTGAAAAACCTGCCGAAAAGAAAGATACTGATAAATCAAAGCCTAAGAAATATGCGCTTCAAACCGTTCAGGTTGTAGATCTGCAAAAAGGAACTGTAACTCAAGTTTCAGAAATGGAAGGTGATTTTTCACAATTGGCATTTGATGAAGAGGGAAATCAATTGGCGTTTGTGGGAACTTCTTCTGCACAAAATGATTTGGTGAAGCTGTATCAGTTGTATTATTTTAATTTTAAAAGAAATAAAAAAGAAGTTGTAAGCAATGATCATACTCAGATGAAAAAGAACTGGGTAATTTCTGAAAACCGCTTACCTCTATTCAGCAAAAACGGGAAGCAATTGTATTTTGGTGTTGCCCCTAGACCTATCGCAAAAGATACTGCGATGATTGCGAACGACCATGCGGTTGTAGATATCTGGAATTATAAAGATGATTATCTGCAAACAGTTCAGCTAAAGGAATTGAAAAACGATCTGAAAAAATCTTATGCAGCAGTAATGCAGACAGAAAAACCGGACTTCTTTAGAAACATTGATGGAGAAGACCTTGATACTTTGCGATTGGTAAACGAAGGAAATGCTGAATTTGCTTTAGGTATTACCAGTCTGAACAACAGAATTTCTTCACAATGGGAGGGCTCAACAAAGAAAACGTACTTCCTTATTGATAATAAAACAGGAGAAAGAACGGAAGTTATCAAAAATCTGGATGGTTCGGTTGCTGTATCTCCACTTGGAAATTTTGTTGTGATTTTTGATAGAGAAAAAGGGAAATGGCTGAGCTACAACGTAAAAACAAAACAAACACTTCCATTGAGCAGCGGATTGCCTGTTTCTTTTGTAGATGAAGAGTTTGATATGCCGGATTTCCCAAATTCTTATGGCATCGCATCCTGGACTGATAAAGATGAATCTGTGATTATCAGAGATCGTTTTGACCTTTGGGAATTTTTCCTGAATGGTTCAAAAAAGCCACGAAATATTACCAATGGCTTGGGACGTAAAAACAAAATAACATTTGATACCTACACTTTAGATAAAGATATTAAAAGCTTAAACCGAAAATCTGTCATTTATTTGTCAGCATTTGATAATACATCCAAAGCGAATGGTATTTTTAAAACATCCATTCAGTCGAATTCTGATCCGGTAAAAATTCTGATGGAAAATGTATGGGGATACAGAAGTCTTCAAAAAGCAAAAAATGCTGAAGAATATATTGTAGTAAAAGAATCGTACACAGAGTCTCCCAACATTTTTGCAACATCAGATTTTTCGGAGCAGCAAAAGCTTAGCAATACAAATCCACAGCAAAGTCAATACAACTGGGGATCTAGTGAACTGGTAAACTGGACAACGCCAAAAGGAAATACGTCTACAGGAGTTTTATACAAACCGGAAGATTTCAATCCGAATAAAAAATATCCAATGATTGTCTATTTCTATGAAAAACTTTCGGATAATCTGAACCGTTATGTAGCGCCGGCTCCAACCCCTTCACGATTGAATATTTCTTATTTTGTAAGTAACGGATATCTGGTTTTTACTCCTGATATTTCTTACACAGATGGTTTCCCGGGAGAATCTGCAATGGAATACATTAATTCCGGAGTTGAAAAGTTGAAGCAAAACTCATGGGTAGATGGTGCTAAAGTAGGAATTCAGGGACAAAGCTGGGGTGGCTATCAGGTAGCATATCTTATTACACATACCAATATGTATGCTGCTGCGTGGAGTGGTGCTCCTGTTGTTAACATGACCTCTGCATATGGAGGAATCCGATGGACTTCAGGGATGAACAGACAGTTTCAGTATGAAAAATCACAAAGCAGGTTAGGAAAAAATTTATGGGAAGCACCGGATCTTTACATTAAAAATTCACCGCTTTTTACCATTGATAAAGTAAAAACTCCGGTAGTGATTATGAGTAACGATAAAGATGGAGCCGTGCCTTGGTATCAGGGAATTGAAATGTTTACTGCATTGCGACGTCTCGGAAAACCTTCGTGGCTTCTGAATTATAACGGGGACGATCATAATCTGGTAAAACGCCAGAACAGAAAAGATATCCAAATCCGTGAACAGCAGTTTTTTGATTATTATCTTAAAGGTGCTAAAGCTCCGGCCTGGATGACAAAAGGGGTTCCAGCCACCCAAAAAGGAAAAGACTGGGGCTTTGAACTTACTGATGATAAGCCTGAATAAAAGAATCGGCGGAGCCATTGGCTCCGCCGATTCTTTTGAAAATATCCTTTAAAAAATACAACGAAGGATAAACTGACACAATGGCATTTTTTTATAATAGATCTGTTGATCGCTTTTTATTATATTTACCGCCAATTATAAACAACAGTATGGGAATCTTTGATTTTTTTAAGAAAAAAAATAACAATCAGGAAAATGTAAGTACTCCGGTTCAGGAAATGGAAATGCCCGAGGAAATAGCAGTGGAAGAAGTCGTAGAAGAAGTTACGGAAACAATACCGGAAATCCCTTCACCACAACCAGAAGAGCCGAAGGTAAATGATGAGTACGAAAAAATCAGAATCTATAATGATTATATAGTCTATTCTATAGCACTTCAGTTACGAGGAGAATATACTCCTATTTCAGCTTTTGAAAAAGAGAATGGTGAGGTAGAAGGCTTTGCTTATATGGTTACAGAAGATGCTTATGCACTTTCTCCGCAGCAGGCGATCGGGCAGATGGAAGAAAAATTTGAAAAGGAGCTTCAGGAAGGAAGAATTAAATCTTATATGATTTTGTATCATTCTCAGTTTGATAACAATGATAATCATCATCCGGCAACTCAGGATGGAGAGTTCAAAGCAATTTCATTAGCGTATCATTTTGCAGGTGCAGAGAAGGTAAAAACAGGATTACCCTATATTTTCGAAAACCAAAATATTACCTATAAAGGATTCGCAGAGTTTTCTCAGGAAGAAAATAATGAGATTATGAATCATCAGTTGGTAGACGGTAAAGATTATTTTCCGAATACAGAAGCTATTGCTGCTCCTGAAATGACTAATGAAGTGGGAATTATCATCAGAAAATCCAATGTTCATAATCTTGTAAACACATGGAGCGGAATTTTCGGTCATCAGAATTTCCAGACTAAAGATTACGGTCAATATCTGACAACTGTTTTAATGCAGTCTACTGTTGCCGACCCTAACGGAGAAAGTAAGGGTAAGACAGAATTTGAAGATGTAAGATTTAAAACCATTGTTACAGATGAATTGAGTACCATCATTCCGGAGGTAAAAACCAATTATGTTTTGGATTTTGAAACAAGGTCAATCAGAGAGTGGGAAAATGCACTGAACTTACAGGCGATTGTAGCGGGCCCGGCCAGCAATACTTTTGGCGTTTGGTTTTTTGCTACAGATTATGCGGAAAACAGAAACAAATATTTGACACAGCCTCATCTGAAAGTGAATCTTAGTGGAATTGCTTTCATCCTTGATATTCATACCAACACAGATTTACCTGACGGAACTAAAATGAGTGAAGACTTCACCACCTATGCACCAAGCCAGGATCTTCCTAATTATGCATGTTTTGATTTCATTGGTCAGGTTGTAGATTTTAAAGAAACGGAATTGCTTGAAGATGGCAGCGTTAAAGGATATATCATGAAGCTAAAACTGATCACCCATGAAGAAAATGAAGATTTCTTTACGATCGATACTTTTGTAAACAAGGAGAATATGAGATTTGAAACTCCTACAAAAGGAATGAAAGTGACCGGAGCACTTCAGCTTCAAGGTAAAATGGCTGAATAGCTTAAAAAAATATAAAAGCTTAAAGAGGTCGTCCGAAAGGTCGTCCTCTTTTTGTTTGGGATCTAATAGAAGTAGTATTGAGATGCAAAGAATATGTCATTCGCATGCTTGATGTCAGGAAGCAAAAGAGTTTTGATATTGTCTCTGAAAAAGCTTTTTGTTAAAAAAAGTATCAACCTTTGAAAACAAAAAAGGCAGCCCCACGACTGCCTTTTTTATATTTTTCTGAAAAATTATTTGTTTTTCATTTCTTCCTTGATCTTACCTTCCAATTCTTCAGCAAGATCAGGATTGTCTCTTAAAACATCTTTTACAGCATCACGTCCCTGACCCAGTTTAGTCTCTTCGTAGCTGAACCAAGAACCGCTTTTCTTTACGATTCCCATATCTACTGCTGTATCAAGAATTTCACCTACTTTAGAAACTCCTTCACCATACATGATATCGAATTCTGCCTGTTTGAAAGGAGGGGCTACTTTGTTTTTCACAATCTTTACTTTCACACGGCTACCGATCGCTTCATCACCTTGTTTAATAGGTGCACTGGCTTTTCTGATATCGATTCTTACGGAAGCATAGAATTTAAGAGCATTACCTCCGGTAGTTGTTTCAGGGTTTCCGAACATTACCCCGATTTTTTCTCTCAACTGGTTGATGAAAATTACTGTACATTTCGTTCTTGAAATAGTAGCCGTAAGCTTTCTTAATGCCTGAGACATCAATCTTGCATGAAGACCCATTTTGGAATCTCCCATTTCACCTTCAATTTCAGCTTTTGGAGTAAGAGCAGCAACAGAGTCGATTACAACAATATCAATAGCTCCTGAACGGATAAGGTTATCGGCAATTTCCAATGCCTGTTCTCCATTGTCCGGCTGAGAAATGATCAGGTTTTCAAGATCAATTCCTAACTTTGCAGCGTAAGTTCTGTCGAAAGCATGCTCTGCATCAATGAATGCAGCAATACCACCTGCTTTTTGAGCTTCAGCAATAGCGTGAAGGGTTAATGTTGTTTTACCTGAAGATTCAGGACCATATATTTCAATGATTCTTCCTTTTGGATATCCGCCTATACCTAGTGCGATATCTAATCCTAAAGAACCGGAAGGAATTACTTCTATTGTATTGTCTATAGATTCATCACCCAAAGTCATTACAGTCCCTTTCCCGTATGTTTTATCTAATTTTTCAAGCACTAAAGCGAGTGCTTTTTTCTTATCATCAATGTTACTCATCGCTATTAAAATAATTTCTCAAAAATACATAATTTAAATATCAAAAACTAATATTATTTATGCCAGGAAACAGTTTTAAGAGTTAAAAACTAATAAAATTTTATTAGTGATCTCATTCATAACGAAGCAGATGCAGTAGGTGATCATAGGGCAGTAAAAAAATAAAAACTATTAATCAGAAAGGGCGCTGAGGCTGGAAAAAGAGAGTTGTTGAAGCTCATAAAATGTTGTAAACTTAAGTTTATTACTATTTTAAATTTTACTGGTAGAAATAAGCCATACCATAAGTAATTTCAGTCTCCATCTTCGAGCTTCCCGACTTATTCTAATGAAAATTTGAGTTTTTAGTAATATTCAAATAGTCTTCCAATACTTTCATCTGATCCTTATTTCCTCTTTTTATTCTGGCATCACGGCTTACCAGACTGTCATAAATTTTGTTGAAAAGTATTTTTGATTTTGGAAACAGTGTTTTAAAGGGAACATCGGGAATCTGTAACCTTTTACAAACTTCATCATCCAGCAGAAACCAGGTACAGCAGACGTGCAGATATTTTAAGTTTTTCCTTTGAAATTCAAATTTTAGAATAGGATTTTCCAGTGATTCGTCCAGTAAAGAGTGGGCGAGGAGTATAGAATCTTTATCAGATGGAGGCTGAACAGAGGTCCATAGATAAAAATATTCTGTAGCCTGTCTTTTGTTGTCGGGAAGAAGCTGCTCCGGAATACCTAAAAGATAACCTACATATTTCCAAAGGTGAAAAATTCCCTGTTCTTCCTCAATGGAAAAACTGTTTCCCAGTTTCTGAAGACTGTGGAGAAACACAAGACTAAAACCGATGTATGTTGCCATCATATCCCACGAATTGATGGGCTCACCCCAATTTTCGGTATCCCAGTCTTTGTAATGTTTTTTAATGGAAAGTCTGGCGTAAGAATGGATCAGCCGGGTTTTTATTGCAAACTCATAGCCTTTTGCATGAACTTCCAGTGCATTATATCGGGTGGCATTTACCCAGAAATCCAATGTTTCCGAAAGACGTTTTACCGCACCCTTTTTTAGTGCTTCCGTAACAATAAGGGGTTTGTTGAGGTAAGCGTAGTCGTAACCGCCGATCAGACAATAATCTCTCAATGAGATCAGAGAGTCCAGATTGCTTCGCATGCAGAGCTCAGCACCGCTTTTAAGCAAATTGTAATCAAGCCATACAGGAACTTTTTGAGTTTGGGTGAAAAGCTTTTTTACACTTTCAGGAACTTCATCTGTTTCCAAAACTCCATTTCTGATGTACTGCTCAATTTCCCTGGATGCCTCATGGAATTTTTTGGTAAAGTAAACATCTTTTACAACCTCATCACCCACTTGATCCACATGATGAAAAAAAGGAGCAAATTTTTCAAACTTTTCAAAGCTCACTTCTGCTCCGGAAAATTCAATAAGAAGTTTTCCGTTGCCACTTTCCCAGAAGTTTCTGAAATGCGGAGCATCTTTAAAACGGGGTTGTATCATATTCATTCCTTTACCTATAAAAGTACAAGTTTTATGCTGAAGTAATTTGGTGAGATTTATCAGGCTTGAGGTTTTTCTTTACAGATATCCCCACTCAAAGGTCTTCCGGACAAGTTCGGAGCTGTTTTTGCAATCGGATTTTCTCAAAATATTTTTTCTGTGGGTGCGCACGGTTTCTTCTGAAATATTCAGCAGATCAGATATTTCTCCTGTGGAATAGCCTTTTGCAATACAGTTGATCACCTCAACCTCTCTTTTGGTAAAAATAGCAGGGATCGATTCAGAACATTTTTCCTGATCCATCCATTGCATCTGATGAAAATCTTCCCGTCCGTTGATGCCTGATACCAATACAACATAAGAATTCTGGTGCGTAATATGTTCAATATTGGTGTGGATATTAACGGCCTGTAAAAGCCTTCCGTTTACATCTTTATACGTGTGCAGAGCCTGATGATGGAACAGCTCATAATTTCCTTTTGACGTTCTCATTCTGAAACAGTAGCTGGTTTTCAGCTCCTGCTGGTAATCAAAACCGTCAATTTCTTTTATTTTTTCTATGGACATTCTTTCAGCTTCCATCACAAATTCTATGTCGTCGGGATGAATCAGATCGATGATTTCTTTAAGATGTGAAGGATGCTTATGAAGCCCATGCATCGTCAGAATATCTTCATCGTGATTACAAATGATGGTACTGTCTGCGAAATTAATGACATAATAATAAAATTTACCAGGAGCAAAGATTTCTCCGATGATATTTTCAATGGCGGGAACAGGTAATATTCTGTTGTTGTTCTGCAAAATTTCAGGATAGTCATTCCATACTTTAATGAGGGGATGTGGTTTTTTTGCGTGGGTCAGGTGTCTTTTCTTCATGGTTAATGTTTTCTTAAAAATACTAAAATTATGTTAAATAAAATCACCCTTTTGTGGTATTTCATGTGGTAGGTAAGTATTGTAGCTTTAAATAAAACTAATGACCGTGGAAACTCAATTTCTGGAACATTCCGGTGTAAGGCGATAATCTGACCTATTCTAAACAATTCAAAAAACTTAATCTGAAAAATAAGAAATCATGAAAACAAAAATTTTACTGCTGTTTCTGCTAGGATGGGTGGGGATGGCTTGTGGACAAGACCAAAAATCCTTTAAAGAAAGAAATAGGGTTTCATTAGACTGCTTTGTCTGGGTTGCCTCAAAGGAGAAAGTTGATTCTATAGTAAATAAAAATATTAAATATGATGGTCGTAATCAGATTATTTCTTACGAAAAAGATACTTTGAAAAAAAAGCCTGTTGAAATATTATTTATGACAGTAGATAAATCCAAAACAGATATTGATTTTGGAAGTACTATTACTGCAAATCTAAAAGTTGTTGATAATAAAATAATGATCTATCCGTGGTATTTTACTTATAGTAGAACTACAAATGATTTTTTTGATAAAAATAATGTCTACATAAAAATGAAAGATCGAGTGAATTATAGTTTTCCTTATAGATCAGTACAGGTAGGAGTCATGACCTTACCTATTAAATGGTATGTTGATAGTAAAATTGGGAATGTTGAGACAAGTTTAAATGCAATGATAAATGTAGGATATAAATTTGGAAAATCAAAGTTTGTGAAACTTCCAAATGAAGAGAAGATAAGGGAGTATAAAACCGGATTTTCTGTTAATGGATTAGCAGGGCTTTCCAAAATTGAGCTTGATGAAAAAAATACTTCATTATCTAAAAAAGGCAAGGCTGAAGGAAATGTAGCAGCAATTTCATTAGGAGGTGCATTAGGATATCATTATAATGATTTCACATTGATGCTGGCTGTTGGATTTGATCTTCCGACAAGTAATAGGAATAATTGGAATTTTAATGGTATTCCATGGCTTGGCTTAGGATTTGGATATAATTTTTTAAAATTCAATTAAGACAAAAAAACCTTCCCATCGGGAAGGTTTTATATTACTTATTGCTTATCGCTCATTACTTATTATAAAGAAGCAGCGTGTACAAGCATATCTACTAACTTGTTAGAGTAACCCATTTCGTTGTCATACCAAGAAACAAGTTTCACGAAGTTTGGAGAAAGCATGATACCAGCATCTTTATCGAAGATAGAAGTTCTCTTATCTCCTACGAA
>JASLCD010000076.1 GCA_030146295.1 Chryseobacterium sp. | reverse complement strand
TATTGCTGATGCCCAGATCGAGATCTTTGCGCCGCCTACTGTTCCCGGATTCGGAAATACCAGTGGTTTTGAATTGCGGTTACTGGACAGAACCGGAGGAACCATTGAGAATACAGATAAGATCACTAAGAATTTTGTCAAAAAGCTGAACGAAGCTCCGGAACTGCAAAACAACTTTACCAGTTTTGATGCTACTTTCCCGCAATATATGATCAATGTAGATTATGATATGGCGGCAAAAAAAGGAGTATCTGTAGATAATGCAATGTCTACACTGCAGACCATGCTGGGATCCTATTATGCTACAAATTTTATCCGTTTCAGCCAGATGTATAAAGTGATGGTACAGGCAAGTCCGGAGCACAGAGACACCCCTGAAAGTATTCTGAATTTATATTTAAAGAATGACAAGGGGGAAATGGTTCCGTTCTCCACATTTATCACCATTGAAAAAGTGTATGGTCCCGAAGTACTGACGAGGTACAATATGTATATGTCTGCGATGATCAACGGAGAAGCTGCAGACGGTTACAGCTCCGGAGATGCCATTGCCGCTGTAGAACGTGTTGCTAAAGAGACCCTTCCTAGAGGATTCGACGTTGAATGGTCGGGGATGACAAGAGAAGAAATCTTATCAGGAAACCAGACCGTTTATATCTTCGCGATCTGTCTTTTATTCGTTTATCTTTTACTGGCAGCACAATACGAAAGCTTCCTGCTTCCTATGCCGGTATTACTAAGCCTTCCGACAGGAATCTTCGGTTCCTATATCGCATTGGTACTCGCAGGGTTGGATAACAATATTTATGCACAGGTGGCACTGGTCATGCTGATCGGACTCCTCGCTAAGAATGCTATTCTTATTGTAGAATTTGCAGTGGCAAGAAATAAGCAGGGCTATGATATCATCCCGGCAGCCATTGAAGGAGCAAGACAGCGTCTGAGACCTATTCTGATGACCTCTTTTGCGTTCGTGGCAGGACTTATTCCGTTATGTATTGCATCTGGAGCAGGGGCAATAGGTAACCGTTCCATTGGTACAGCTGCAGCAGGGGGAATGCTGATAGGAACCATCTTTGGATTGGTGGTGATTCCGGGACTGTATATATTCTTTGCAAAACTTGAAAATAAGAAGAAAGATGAAAAGATTAAATCATAGACATATTATATACGGAATTGCCTCCCTGAGCCTGGTTTCATGTGCTGTTCCCAAGGTAACCGGGTTGAAAAAAGCCAAGGAATTACCGAATGAAATGATCAAAACAGATCACAATAAAACTTTGGATGAGTTTCAGCAGATCAACCTGAAGGCATACTTTGCAGATCCGCAGCTGCTGGAACTTTTTGATAAAGTAGTTAAGGCCAATCCGGATTTCCAGATTGCCCAACAGAGGGTTGAGATTGCCAACAGCTTCCTGCAAAGATCAAAAATGGACTTGCTGCCTTCCCTTGACGTAGGCGTTGAAGCCTCAGGTAACCGCTACGGAAAATATACAATGGAAGGAGTTGGAAATTATGATACCAATCTTTCACCCAATATTACGGAAAAGCAGAAGATCAACAGAGATTTTACCCCTAATTACATGCTGGGAGCGAGAAGCAGCTGGGAAGTTGATGTGTGGGGTAAGCTGAAAAACAAAAAAATTGCGGCTCAGAAGAAATATCTGGCCTCCACAGAAGGTCTGAGACTGCTGCAGGTAGAGCTTTTTACAGACATTGCCAATTTATATTATCAGTTGGTGGCTTTAGACAATCGTCTTGCTATTTATCAGAAGAATTATAACCTTCAGCAAAGAGCATTTGAGATTGTGTTGGCACAACGTGAAGTAGGGAAAGCTACAGAGTTGGCTGTACAGCAGTTCAAAGCACAGAATAACAACTGGCTCGCGGAGATCGAACACATAAGAGTAGAGATCGTTACCGTAGAACAGGCCATTACTACGTTGACGGGAAGCTATGGAGGAGATGTAAAACGCGGGAAAATATTAATGCCTACCAATATGGAAATATTAAATAAAACCATTAATGTAGAAGGAGTGATTCATTCCAGACCGGATGTAGCAGCAAACTATTATGTTCTAGAGGCTTCCCAGGCTGATGCGAAGGCTGCGAGAGCTGCTTTTTATCCTAAGATTGATCTTGGTGCCGGCTTCGGACTGAATTCTTTTTCTGTAGAGACATTCTTTAAGCCCAGTTCTCTGGCCGGGCAGTTGTTGGGAGGATTGATGGTTCCTGTTTTTAATAAAGGGCAGCTAAAGTATGAATTCAAAGTAGCAGACAAGGAGCAGGAAATTGCTTTTTTAAACTATCAGAAAAGTATTACGACTGCCTTTAATGAACTCCAGTCGATCTTGAAACAAACTAAGATTTACGAACGTGTTTTAAAACTGAAATCAGAAGAGGTCGGTTTTCTTGACCGTGGTGTGGAGGTTTCCAATGACCTGTATCTGACAGGATATGCCAATTATTTTGAGCTGATCAACTCTCAGAAAAGCAAACTGACCGCTGAATTGGATTTATTACAGTTTCAGCATCAGAATACCAGAAATAACGTCCTGCTGTTTAAAGCACTGGGAGGGAAACTGGATTAATTTTTACTTTTTTTTACGATGGAGGAGCTGCCATAATAGGCAGCTCCTTTTAATTTTAAGCATGCGCTACGGATTCCCGTAATTATCATTGAAATAATTCCAGGATATTTGTCTCATTAAAATAACCATGAAAATTTAAAGAAGATCTTAATTGAGTACAGGGAGAAGGAATTATGGATTATCTGAAATCCGGACCCAAAGATACTGTTAAAGTGTTGTCGCATTGAGCGTTGTCATCCTGGGTTTACAGATGGCTGCTCATATGTTTATATAAGAATCTAACTTTTACTAAGTTGAGATATTTTTTATATGATTAAAAAAAGAGACTGTCCAAAAGGGCAGTCTCTTTCTGTATTGTTTAAAACATCTGCTGTACAGCAGAATTGTTTTATGCGTAAGTATTATTTAACAAGCTGAATTTCAACAGCTGAGAATCCTTTAGGAGACTTTTCTTTTTCGAAAGATACCTTGTTTCCTTTTTTTACCGGCTCTGCACAGTTGTTGTTGTGGAAGAAGATATTTTCTTTAGAATTATCTTCAGTGATGAAACCGTATCCTTTTTCACTCAGGAAAGTAACAATTCCTGTTTTTCTTGGATCTTCCTCAATAATAGGAGCTGCACCCAGTTGAATATCATCAAGGTTCACTTCCTGTCTTTGTTCAGGTGGAGTAGAAGTTAATCTTCCGAATTCGTCTACATACATGAAGACATCCTCCGCTCCTTTGTTGTTGTTCGTTTTACGTTCTTCGCGTCTTAGCGCCTTTTCTTTTTGCTTTTGAATTTTTT
>JASLCD010000052.1 GCA_030146295.1 Chryseobacterium sp. | reverse complement strand
CAAAAAATGTTAAAATTCCTGATATATATAAAAGTTTTTTCATCTTAATTAATAGATTTACAATCATACTTGTTAGTTATAAGTCACAAATAATATGCCAATTAAAAATTTACATTCACAGAATATTTATCATAAAAGGCTTTAATATGTGCTACAGCCTCATCAGCAGTATCTACCACACGATAAAGATCCAAATCATCTTCAGCAATCATTCCTTCTTTCAACAAAGTTGCTTTGAACCAATCTAACAATCCTCCCCAGAATTCACTTCCTACCAGAACGATTGGGAATTTTCCTATTTTGTTGGTTTGAATAAGGGTCATTGCCTCAGTAAGTTCATCCAAAGTCCCGAAACCTCCCGGCATTACTACGAAACCTTGAGAATATTTTACAAACATCACTTTTCTAACGAAAAAGTAATCAAAATTCATAGAATAGGATTTGTTGATGTAAGGATTAAAGTGCTGTTCAAAAGGAAGATCAATATTCAATCCGATCGATTTTCCTTTAGCATTGAAAGCTCCTTTGTTTCCCGCTTCCATCACCCCCGGACCGCCTCCGGTAATAATTCCGAAACCCAATTTGGTGATTTTTTCTGCAATATCTACAGCCATTTCATAGTATTTGTTCTCCGGCTTCAGTCGGGCAGAACCAAATATAGAAACACATGGCCCAATCTTAGCCAGTTTTTCGTAGCCATCCACAAATTCAGCCATGACCTTGAAGACCATCCAGCTGTCTTTGGCGATTGTTTCGTCCCAGGTTTTTTGTCTGAAACTGTTATGCAGTTTTGTTTCGTTAATGTCAAGTTCCGGATTTACTAAACTTTCATCTCTAATTCCATCAATTTCCATTGCAAAATTTATTTAAAATGTTTTTCGGCTTCTGTTACAGATGACGGTCTTCCGACGTCGATAAGAATGCTGTCGTGTACAAAGCCGTGTATATGCTCGGTCTGCATCAGGTCCAGATATTCTTCCATTACAGAAAATTTGCCTGTTCTTTTTATTTTTTCGAAGATCTTAGGATTGATACAATGAACTCCACTGAAAGCAAGAGCTTTAAAGCCTTTATTGAATTCTGCCAGCCTTTGTTCTCCCGTTTGTACATTCAGCCAGCCTCTCAAAACCATATCATCATTGAAAAGGAGTTTTCTCGAGCTTTCTCTGTCCGAAACTGCTAAAGTAGCAAAATCTTTTATCTTTTTGTGGTATTCTACCAACGCATTGATGTTCAGGTTGGTAAGGATATCCGCGTTCATGATTAAAAAATCTTCTCCGTGATCAAGGAATTTTCTCGCAAAAATCAAGCCACCGCCTGTTTCAAGGAGTTCGTTGGTTTCATCAGAGATTTCAATCCTGCATCCGAAATTATTGTTTTTATTTAAAAAATCAATAATCTGATCTCCAAAATGATGGATGTTGATCACAAAATCCTTTATTCCAAAACTTTTCAGGTAAGTGATATTTCTTTCAAGAAGGGGAATGTCGTTTACTTTTGCCAACGCTTTTGGATGGTGGTCTGTAAACGGTTTCAGTCTGGTTCCTTTTCCTGCTGCGAAAATTAGAGCTTTCATAATATTATAAGTAATGAGTGATTGGTAATGAGTAATATAAGTATAATTAGAAAATTACTTATTGCTCATTACTGATTACTAATGTTCAGTTGCGGTTGCTCATCATGGTGAAGGGTTACTTTCGTTCCTTCAGGATATTTTTCGCGGATAAATTCAGCAATTTTTATAGCAGAATATACCGATCTGTGCTGCCCGCCTGTACATCCGAAGTTGATCTGAAGATGTTCAAATCCTCTTTCAAGGTAGTTGTCGATATTGATAGAAACAAGAGATTTTATCAATTCTAAAAACTTTGGCATTTCTGTTTTTGTTTCCAGATATTCCTGAACTCCAATATCATTTCCGGTCTGGATTTTATATTCTTCAATTCTTCCGGGATTTAAAATTCCGCGGCAGTCAAAAGCGAAACCTCCGCCGTTTCCTGAATTATCTTTAGGAATTCCTCCTTTCTTGTATGAAAAACTGTGTATCTCGATGTGTAGCATATTCTTTCTTTTAAATTTTTAAACCATTAAGGTTTATATAGTGAGATTAAAGTCCTTTCTGTCTCAAATTGTCGGTCTGAGCAGAGCCAAAGACTTACTGATTTAATATTTCTTCGATTTTCTGTTTGGCTTTATCTGATTCTAACTGTTGAATAACCTTTTCAAGTTCCGGATAATTTTTCATCTGTTCCCAGGAAGCTGCAAATTGTGTAATATTTTGGATCCCCTGCTCCAGACTTGCCATAAAATGCTGTTTTCTCTGAATCAATCCCCGGAATCCGTAAGCTCCCAAAACCTGTAAAAATCTCATCATCTGAATGGGCCTCACCGCATCTTTTAGTTGAATTCTCGTTTCAGGATTTTCAAACTGCTGAATATAAAATTCCAGCATTTCCTGTTTGAAGTTTTCAGTGAAGTTTGCTTTAGCCTGAAAAAGAAAAGAGATGACATCATACATTAGCGGGCCTTTCATTGCAGACTGGTAATCGATGAAAGAAACTTCATTCTTTTCATTCACCATGATATTTCTTGCCTGGAAATCGCGGATCATAATTCCTTTAGGTTCAATACTTTCAATGAGTTGTGCGATTTTTTTGAATTCCTTTAGAAGAGTCGATTTGTTGTACTCAAGCTCAAGAAAATCAGCTACAAAGTTTTTAAAATAATAAAGATCATGAATCACCGGAAGTTCATCATAGCTTTCATATTCAAAGGTTTTTGAAAAATCAATTTTCCCCTGGGTCCGGGTCTGCAGTTGGAAAAGTTTTTCCAGTGTTTGCTGTACCAAAGCTTTTACAGCAGAAGACTGCTGTTTTTTTGCAATCACTTCCGAAAGAGTATGCTGTCCCAAGAATTCCTGAATGTACATTGTTCTGTCATCAGAAACAGCAAAAATGGAAGGTGTATTGAGATTCAGATTTGAAAATAGCCTGGAATAGTAAAGAAAACTTTCATTTTCCGGAATATTTTCATTGTACGTGATAATGTATTTTTCAGTGCCGGCTGTGGCCAGGAAATTTACCCTCGCAGAGCCGCTTTGAGCTAATGTGACGAATTCGGAAGATTTTTTACCCAAATGGTTTTCAAAAAATCGTTTTGCGTTTTCAGAAGTCATAATATGGAAACAAATATACTAAATTAACATGAGTTGGGAATTATAGTTTAAAGAAGTGAAAATGTGAAGGGAAGAGCGTGTTGCTATGAGGATATAAAGAAGTGTTGAATATCTGTTTTACTGAGTGTTTTTAAGAAAAATTTTAACTGATATCTTTACTCATCAAAGGATTTGATGGGGGGTGTTAAGTTTCTTCATTCAAATTCAGGATATTAAGGGCTAATTTTTATCTTTGCAATATGCTGAAAGACTTTAAACCTGTTTTAGGTATCTTATTGCGTTTCATTATTATTTACCTGGTACTGCTTTTTGCCTACCAGTTCTACCTGAATAGCGGTAAAGACTCCGGGTTGGATTCTTTTTCAAGAATAATTGCCAATCAGGTAGCTGCTCTGCAGAATAGCATAGGTTATCCAACGGAGCTTTATGATGACGTAAAGAATGAACAGGTCTGGTTTTATGTCAAACAACGCTATGAGACGAGAATGGTGGAAGGCTGTAATGCTGTTTCTGTGATCATTCTGTTTGTTTCTTTTGTTTTTGCTTTTTATAAAGGGATGAAAACCTTTGTCTTTGTGGGGGCAGGGCTGATTATCCTTTATATCATGAATCTTCTGAGAATCGTAGGGTTGAATCTCGTCATGACGGACCATAAGGAGTATGGTAAAATGTTCCATGATTTTATTTTTCCTGCCATTATTTATGGAACTGTTGTTGTACTTTGGCTGGTCTGGATTAAATTTTTTGCATTGAAACATGAAAATTCTTAATTGGCTTCTGGTGATAGCCGGCATTTGCGGATTGATAGGGGTGAGGGCTTTGGAGAATACTCTTTTTTATGATCCTTTCCTTGGTTACTTTCATGAAGCAAATAAAAATATTGAATTCCCTGCATTTGAATGGGGAAAACTTGTAGGCGGACATCTGTTTCGATTTGCTTTAAATCTTTTGTTTTCCTGTCTGATTATATATGGTTTATTCAGAAATAAGCAATGGGCACTGCAGGGGGCTGTAATGATGATTATTGTTTTTGTGATCTCGCTGCCGATTTACCTGTATTGTATTCAGGATAAATTTGAAATAGGATATCTTTTTTCTTTTTACATGAGAAGGTTTGTGATCCAGCCTTTGATTATACTGTTGATTGTTCCGATGTTTTATTACAGAAAGCAGATGATGGATAAAGAGGGTAGGTAAGTGAATACATTTAACCTACCGTGTGCTTATCTACACTGGTTACATTTTCCGGAGTCCATTCTACACGTTTGATAAAGTCTTTTTCGCGGACAGGGCAGTCCTTGATCTGGCAGACCGGGCATGAAATGGGTTTACAGTCATCCATATGAAAATTGAACTCAATACTGCGTTTCATGTTTTTGGCAAGAAGGATAATTACTTTTTCCATCTCACTGTGGGCATCACGAAGGTCATAATACCACGGAAGTGTAATATGGGCATCAATGTGCAGAGATGACCCGAATTGCTGTATTTTCATATTGTGTACATCAATCCATTCTATTTGTCTGTTTTCTTCAAGAATTCTGATAACCTGGTTTAATATTTCAGGATCCTGCTCATCCATAATACCGCTTAAAGATTTGCGGACAATTTTGTAGCCTACAAATATGATGTAAAGCCCAAAAGATAAAGCTACGGCCGAATCGAGCCAATAAATTTTAGTAAAATAAACAATGACTAAACTGAGAACGACTCCAAGGGTGGTGATGGTATCGGACTGAAGATGTTTACCGGATGATATAAGAACCAGAGAGTTTTCTCTTTTTCCTTTTTTTATAGAAATATACCCCAATAGATAATTAATAACTGCAGTGGCCGCAATAATCCATATTCCAAGATCTATTTTACTCAGGGTTTTTCCTACAATAAGGCTATGAATACCTTCGTAGATGATCATAACGCCGGCAATAGCGATAAGTGCCCCTTCAATACCGGAAGTTACAAATTCTACTTTTCCGTGGCCATAGGGATGGTCTTCATCTTTAGGCTTGGCCGCAAGATGGAGTGAATAGAGCCCCATGAATGCACTGATGACATTAACGATGCTTTCCATGGCATCGGAAAATACAGCATCAGAATTGGTGAGTTTCCAGGCAATAATCTTTCCGATAAAAAGGATGATTCCAAACGTGGCAATAAGCTTTTGAAATCCTATTTTCTCTTTGTGGGTATTTTTCTGGGTATTCATATAAAGAGTTTGATAAAAAAAAGAATCTCAATTTTGAGACTCTTTTTTATTTTGTTAGTTTATACTAAGTTG
>JASLCD010000049.1 GCA_030146295.1 Chryseobacterium sp. | reverse complement strand
GTTTTGGCTAAAGCCGGATAAATATGATACATTGGTGAGAACGGGCTAAAGCCCGTCGCTATTGAATTTTCTTTTTTTTATTAGTCACAGAGGAGGCAGATCTTCACAGATGATGATGCGCAGAAAGCAATGCATGGGAATCTGTTTTTTCATATGTTTTTATCAATGATGATGTGTATCGTATCATAAGTTTCGGCTAAAGCCGGATGAATATGATACATTGGTGAGAACGGGCTAAAGCCCGTCGCTATTGAATTTTCTTTTTTTTATTAACCACAGAGGAGGCAGATCTTCACAGATGATGCGCAGAAAGCAATGCAAGGGAATCTGTTTTTTCATATGTCTTTATCAATGATGATTGATGTGTATCGTATCATAAGTTTTGGCTAAAGCCAAATGAATATGATGTTTCGCTGAGAACGGGCTAAAGCCCGTCGCTATTGAATTTTCTTTTTTATTAACCACAGAGGAGGCAGATCTTCGCAGATGATGCACAGAAAGCAATGCATGGGAATCTGTTTTTCATAGGAAAGCGAGTGAGAACACTTATCTAATGAACATCCACCTGGTAACTTCCTACAGATCCAAACTTACAACCTGAACCATTGAGTCATAATTTACCACATATTAAACTACATATTCATTAATTTATTATCAATTTTATTCAATTGTAAGGGATTTTTTGTTTTTTTACATTGAAAATTGTGTAACTTAGTCATATCAAAATGATTACGAATATAAAAATTTATAGTATGAAAAAACATTTATTTCCTCTATTTTTACTGTTATTGGGTGTGAATGCACAAGCACAGCAGGATTTCTTTGCGATTGCAGGAAAAGAGACTCAAAGTATTACTTTCAATGATTTTCGAACACTTGATGTAGCTAATGGAACTTCCGGAGAGAAGATTTTTACCGCTGATTCTTCAGTAAAAGTATTTTCTCAGGCTGGAAGAGGTATTGTAACTGAAGATAAAAACTCTTACAGTAATGCTCAAGCAATAACGCTGGCTGCCCTGGCTTATGACTCTGCGAATAACAATCTGGTGTATATGCCTATGTTTTCTTCTAATATCTATATTCTAAACCCCCAGACTAAAGAGATTACATTGGTAGAAAATAATACTGCAAGAGTATCATCTTGTGATATCAATTCTCATATTACAAGAATGGCAACCGGATATAATGGAAATATTTATGCAGTGAATAACGCAGGAACACAGTTTTTGGAAATCAGCAGAAAAAGTGGACAGTATACAGTAAATGATCTTGGAATTATTAAAGATGATTCTTCTAATGGTAAAAATTCATTTACTGCTATGGAATCAGGTTTTGGAGGTGATATGATTGCTGACACGGATAATAACTTCTATGTTTTCGCTGCTTCAGGAAATGTTTTCAAAGTTCTTACAAAAGATTTAAAAGCAAAGTTTGTTGGTAAGATTACCGGTCTTCCTGATAATTATTCTGTTAACGGATCTGCTGTAAATGCATTAGGAAAAGTTGTAATAGCAAGTGCAAAAGGTGCTGCCTTATACGAGGTAGATCTGGCGACATTAGAGGCAAAACAGCTTCCGGGTGAGCAAGGATTACATATCTATGATTTGGCGAGTAAGTATTTTGCGAATGATAAAGCTTCAAATACCAATACATTGGCAACTAATCTGGATATTTATCCAACTAAGGTAGATGAGCATTATATCAATGTTCATGGTAATAAAAATATAAACGGTAATATTAAACTTACTATCTTCGATATGTCAGGTAAAAGTGTGATGACACAGAATCTATCTGTGAAAGATGCTTCGCTGGATGAGAAAGTGTATCTTAAGGGAGTATTGGCTGGAGCTTATATTGTAAATATTACTGATGAATCAGGAAAAGCAATATTCAACAAGAAAATTCTTGTAACAAGATAATTACGAAATAGAATTAAGAATATAAAGACCTTTTCAAATCATTTTGAGAAGGTTTTTTAATGATTATTTGATATTTAATAAGTTTTGTTTTTCGGGATTAAAATGTAATTTTATAAAAAAATATAGATGAAGCTATACTTTAATGTAGGATATATTGTAAAAGCCGGAGAAAATCTGCAGTTGGTGATTCGTGAAGAAGGTGCTGCGGCTCATGTCCATACGATGTTTTGTGCTGAGAATGGTTTGTGGAAATGTGAAGTGGATTATTTTTCAAAATCCATTTCCTATCAATACAGAGTAGTTAATGAAAAAGGAAACGTTTTAAGAGACGAGTTTGTTCAGCATCATCTTAATTTTCCGCATAACTATAAGGAGTTTATTATTTTTGATGAATGGAATAACAAAAACTTTCCTGAAAATTATTTAAATAATAAAATTCTTTACAATAAGCTACATGACTTCACTCCGGAGAAATCAACCATTTTAAAGAAACATACTCATTTATTCAGGCTGGAAGCTCCTATTTATAATAAGGATTGGAGAATCGTATTGTTTGGAAGCACAGCGTCTTTAGGACACTGGGATTATAATAGAGTAGTTCCTTTGTACCAAACCGATTTTGGCTTATGGGAGGCATCCGTTGAAATTCCGGAAAATGAATTCATTCAGTTCAAATACTGTATTTACGATACCAAAGAGAACAGGGTAATAGATGTAGAAACCGGAGAAAATAGATTTACAGTTGCGAATCCATTGCCGGATGTTTTACAAATTGTATCCAATCATTATTTCAGGTTTAAAGGGTATCAGATGTATCATGATGCCGGTGTTGCCGTTCCTGTATTCTCTTTAAGAAGTGAAGCTGGATTTGGAGTAGGAGAATTCTCTGATC
>JASLCD010000037.1 GCA_030146295.1 Chryseobacterium sp. | reverse complement strand
AAAAAAACAAAGAGCTGAGCTCGTTCAGATAGAACTGGAGAAATTATATCCTACAACACCTATTCCGTTAGATCACACCGATCCGTATACATTAATGGTTGCAGTCGCACTTTCTGCACAAACTACAGATAAAAAAGTAAACCAGGTTACCCCTGACCTTTTTGCGGTAGCAGGAACGCCACAAAGAATGGCCAAGCTGGAAGAGTTTGAAATCAAAGAACTGATCAAAGAAATAGGATTATCCAATACAAAAGCCAAAAACCTGAAAAAAATGGCTGAACTTCTGTTGGAAAGGCATAATGGTATTGTTCCCCAGACTTATGAAGAATTGGAAGCGCTTCCGGGAGTAGGACACAAAACAGCTTCGGTAGTCATGAGCCAGGGGTTTGGATTTCCTGCCTTTCCTGTGGATACCCATATTCACCGTCTTATGACCCAATGGAAGCTTACCTCAGGAAAAAATGTAGTAGAAACGGAGCGTGATGCAAAGAATTTATTTCCTGAAGAAGTATGGAATAAACTTCACCTTCAGATCATTTTTTATGGAAGAGAATATTCTCCGGCGAGAGGAAAAGGAGAGAAGGATTTTATTACTAAAATGATGTTTGAAAAATAATTTCGTAATTTTATTTAGCATTATGTTCGCTAATATTTTATAAAAATTACGTTGAAATAGCTTGCAAAGGCTATATTTTCTTAGCTGAATGAAACGCCCTTCGAACTAATAAAAAAAACGCAACAATTACTTTCTGATCGTTGCGTTTTTTTATTTTTTACTGATGGATTAAATGTCCAGCAATCTTCTGTGATAATTAATTTGTCCCAAATGATAATCCAAATGAGCCACCAGATGGATCAGGAAGTAATCTGTAGTCATTGTACTTTCAAAAACAACCAGAGGGTATTCTTTTTTCAGATCTTCTTCAGATAATTGGGAAAGAACAGAGTTAATCATTGCTAGGGTTTCTTCTATTTTTTCAACCAGCTCAGTTCTTGGAATATCTTTTAATGAAAATTCCAGTTCGCGGTGTCTCACATATCCTGTGCTTCCAAGATGGGTTCCAATAAAATGATTGAGATTTCCCACCAAATGAAGGACAAGATTGCCTGCAGAATTGGCGATGTTTTTATCAATCTTCCAAAGATTTTCTTCACTTTGATAGGCTTGTATCTCTGTTTTTAGTTTATTTAGATCTCTGCTGTAAAGAGATCTGAGGCTTTCTGTGATCATATCAATTTTTATTGTATTAAGGTTTTAAAATATCCTTTGAAGTGTTTGTCAACTAAGCTGTCAATGCTGCATTTATAATCGATGAAACCATAAATACTATCATTTTTGTGGAATTTGTTGCTGTTTAAAGTCAATTTCTGACTAAAAACCTTAGATTTTAAAAATTTTTCTTCGCTTTTTAATGTTTTAGGATCAATATCTTTGATGTAAAACTGATGATTAAATACCTTAATCACAATTCCATTTCCAAAATATCCGTTGTCATTATTCAATTTAATCGTAAGGGTGTCATCCTGATAGAGAGCTTTGCACTTATAGTCATCAAATAAAAATGTTCCTATACGAGGACCATCGGAATAGCTTGCTGCCTGAACAATATGTGCTGTCCTTGTTTTGCTCCCGACAATTTCACTGTTGTATAATTTCAGCTCAGGATATTTTGATAGAATGCGTATGCTGTCATGAGCAGGTAAGTTGTGATCAACACCAAATGTTTCAAAATTTTGATCCTTTTGACAGCTTAAGGCAGCCAAAGAAATAAACATCAAAAACAAAAATAGTTTCATATGAAACTATTTTTGTTTTTGAGCCCAAAGCTCCATTTTTCTGTTCAGAACATCCAAAGGAAGACATCCCTGGCTCAATACTTCATCATGGAAGCTTGCCAGATTGAATTTTTTTCCAAGCTCTTTCTGATACTTTTCTCTCAGTTCACGGATTCTTAAAGATCCTATTTTGTAGCCTAAAGCCTGTCCGGGCATTGCCATATATCTTTCCACTTCTGCTACAGCCGCTCCCTCGTCATAAGAAATGTTGCTTAAGAAATATTTGATTGCTTCTTCTCTTGACATTTTTCCAGTGTGAAGTCCTGTGTCTATCACAAGTCGTACCGCTCTCAGCATCTGATCGCTTAAGTATCCCATTTTTTGGTAAGGATCGGTATATAAACCGAATTCTGGGCCTAATGTTTCACAATAATGTGCCCATCCTTCACCATATGCTCCGAACCATCCGAACCTCATGAATTTGGGAAGCTTTGTGTTTTCCTGCTGAAGAGAAACCTGGTAATGGTGCCCTGGAATCGCTTCATGAAGGAAAAGAGACTCCATTCCTGAAGTAACATTGAATTGGGTAGGGTCAGGCAGTGGAACATAAAATATACCCGCTCTTTTCCCGTCAGGAGTTCCCGGGATGTATTCTGCACTGGCACTTGCCTCTCTGAATTTTTCCGTCTGTCTGATTTCAAACTTTGTTGTTGGAGTGACATTAAACATCGTTTTCAGTTTTGGAGTAATCTTCGTTAGAATACCATTGAAGGCATTCAAAACTTCCTTAGATGTTTTATAAGGCATTGCCTTTGGATCTGTTTTTACAAAAGTGATAAACTCCTCCAGGCTTCCGGTAAAACCAACCTGCTGTTTTACTTTTTCCATTTCTGCACGAAGCATAGCTACCTGCTGCTGCCCGACTTTATTGATCTCATCAGGAGATTTCTTAGTCGTTGTCCAGCTTTTTACATAATAGCTGTAAATTTCATTCCCGTTGGGAAGGCTGTTGTATCCATCTGTGTCTCTTGCTTTTGGCAGATACTCTTTTTCTAAAAACACGCCCATTTTAGTATAGGCAGGAATAATTTTTTTCGTGATAGCTTCTTTATAAAGTGCTGAAAATTTGTCCTTCTGATCCTGTGTGAAGCTTTTCGGAAAATTTCTTACCGGGCCGTAGAAAATATTCTTTTCCATATCAGCCGTTGTGATTTCCTCTGCTTTCATCTGAGGAATCATTTTGATAACCAGTTTTTTAGGAAGCACCATCTTATTGGTGATTCCCTCACGGAAGTTGTCTGCAGCAGCCTCCATCCACTCCGGGAATTTTTCCATTCTTTTCAGCCAGTCACTGTAGTCCTTTTCAGTTTTGAAAGGCTGGCTGCCCTGTCCGCTCCCATACAGCGGAAAAGTAAGCGGAAGACCTCCGAATTGGGTAAAAGGAATATATTCCGGATGATAGGCGTAGGCCTCAATTTTGTCTTTTAAAGTATAATCCAGCACATCATACACCACTTTATCTTCATCAGAAAGGGTTTTGTAATCTACATGCTCCAGTTGTTTCTGTACAGAATTATAGAAAGCAATTTCTCCTGAGATAAAATCTTTATCAATATTGATAGGAAGCTGGTCATTGTATCTTGTATCTCCTTGAGAAGTAGCATCTAAAGGGTATAGTTTAAGATATTGCTCATAATAGTTGGAAGCAATAGAATCCAGGTTGCTAGGAGTTACTTTGGTAAGGGGAGAGTCCGTTTTTTTGCATGAAGCAAGGCCGATTATCAATCCTAATCCAAGAATACCTTTTGATAAAATGTTTTTCATTTTCAGAATCTTTATGAAAACAAAAGTAAGTATTATTGGGATATTCAGACTTATGGTATGAGTTGATTTTAAAAAATTATTTTCAAAATCCTTTCAACTTTGAATCAATTTTTTATCTTTGTCTAAAACATTTAACAATCATATTATTACAGTTCTTTTTTAAGAAAAAATGAAAGGGATTTTAAAAATTTACCATCCGGAGGAGACGCTAAAATACAATATCAGAAATACTTATTGTAAGGCGGTTTACAGTAACCAGCAACATTTTTTAGAGGTTGAAGTTATTACGGATGACAGTTTGGATCACGTGGACGATGATTCACTACAGTACAACTTTCCGCAGCTTTCACTTGAAGTTTTCGATTTTCCTATCGAATCTGCGGAAATCGACGGAAAAACTATCATAATCAATGATTCTGACGAAGAAACCTACACAGAGGTAGACCTTTTTGATGACGAAGAGGCCTATATCTATGACAATGAGCTTCTTTTTGAAAGAAATGAAGAAGGAGAGCTTCAGGTCATCTGGAAAGGAACCATTGATGATTTCTATACCGGATCAGATACCAGGATTCCCTTTAGATTAAAATGTGAATTCGGGCAGGACGATATTGAGGTAGACGAAGATTAACAGAACCTTCTATCTTTTTTTATAGCGAATAACTTTTCAGAATTATTTTTGGAAAGAAATTTGCTATTTATAAAATTGTAACAAATTTTAAGTTGTTTTTAAGCAATTTTTAAGAGTTCAATTCATAATATTCTACTACATTTGTCGTTGAAAATTTAATAAAATTCACATTTAATGCTGTTAACGGAACTTTCTCAGATTTTATTTGCACAAATCGCTACACCTGTAGTTGCTACAGACAATTTAGAGTTCTCATTCTGGAAGATCATGTTCCATGGAGGAGCTTTCGCCAAAATAGTGATGGTCACTGTATTGCTGTTGGGAGTCTTTTCTCTGTATCTGTTTTTTGAAAGACTTTTCTTTATCAAAAGGCTGACTTCAAAAACGGATTCAAACTTCATGAACAATATTGAAGATTTTATCAAAGCAGGAAAAATAGAGGCTGCAGCAGATTATTGCAAAACACAAAACTCTCCGGAAGGAAGAATTTTAGAAAAGGGAATTTCAAGACTGGGACGTCCTGTTTCGGATATTGTAAGCGCTATGGAATCGCAGGCTCAGGTAGAGGTTGCCAATATGGAAAAAAACCTGAACCTTCTGGCTGTAGTACCAAGTATTGCACCGATGCTGGGACTTTTGGGTACAGTAATCGGGATGATTATTGCCTTCTTTAATTTATCCCATGCTACAGGATCTTTCTCTCCGAAAACACTTTCAGAGGGTATTTATACCGCTTTGGGACAGACTGCTGTAGGTTTGGCAGTAGCAATTCCTGCCAACTTCTGTTACAACATCCTGTTGACAAGGATTGATAAGTTTGTGTTGAAAGCACAGAACATGTCTGGAGAATTTTTAGATCTTATCAATAAACCGTTATAATTTTCTTACGATGAAAATTCAGAGAAGAAATAAAGCAAACCCGGAATTCAGTTTAGCAGCGATGACAGACGTTATCCTGTTGATGCTGAT
>JASLCD010000010.1 GCA_030146295.1 Chryseobacterium sp. | reverse complement strand
TCATCAAATCCCAGGAAAGTAAACAGTTTGATAGCTGCCGGATAACCCAAAGGAGTAGTGGTATTGTCAATAACCGGGAAACCATGAGCAAACCTCATAAAACGGATCGAATCAGGGTTTACCCGTCCTTTTTCATTCAGCAGAAAACGTAAAATGGTCATCATTACCGTAATGATGACCATTGCTATCTGGATATTTTTTTCTTTTATTCTCATTAAGCTAAAAAATAATCCCTGAAGAATTTATTTCAAAAACATTTTTGAAACTTTTTCAGCTTTTTTGCTTTCAGAATAATCGTAGAAACCTTCACCTGATTTTACACCAAGTTTCCCTGCTGTTACCATATTTACCAGCAATGGGTTAGGGGCGTACTTCGGATTTTTGAAACCGTCATACATTACATTCAGAATAGCAAGACATACATCAAGACCAATGAAATCTGCCAGCTGAAGCGGACCCATAGGATGTGCCATACCCAGTTTCATTACCGTATCAATTTCCTCTACACCAGCCACTCCGTTATAAAGAGTTTCGATAGACTCATTGATCATTGGCATCAAAATTCTGTTAGCCACAAAACCCGGATAGTCATTCACTTCTACAGGAACTTTACCTAGAGTTTTGCTCATGTCATAGATTGCATCAAAAGTCTCTTTGGAAGTAGAATACCCTTTGATGATTTCTACCAGTTTCATGATGGGAACCGGGTTCATGAAGTGCATCCCGATTACTTTATCAGCTCTTTTGGTAGCCGCTGCAATTTTTGTGATAGATATAGATGAAGTATTGGTTGCAAGGATACAGCCCTCAGGAGCCAGCTCGTCCATTTGTCCAAAGATCTTCAATTTAAGATCCATGTTTTCCGTAGCAGCTTCTACAATAAGGTCTGCAGCACCTGCAGCATCATTCAATGCTGTGAAAGTAGTGATGTTTCCCAGTGTCTCAGCTTTTTGCTCCTCGGTAAGATTTCCTTTTGCAATGATTCTGTCAAGATTGGTAGTAATGGTTTTCAAACCTCTGTCCAGAGCTTCCTGAGATACATCTACAAGATTTACTTTAAAACCGCTTTGAGCGAAAGTATGTGCAATACCATTTCCCATGGTTCCCGCTCCGATAACTACAATGTTTTTGATCATTTTTCCTTTATTTTTTATAGATAGTTAAATTCTTTACGTCCATAAGGTCCGATTGAGAGACAACCGTTGCCGAATCAAAGAAAACGTTTCCTGTGTTTGGGGTTTTCTTGTTGTTCTGGTTGGAAACAGTAGCTGTTAATCCCCTTATAAGACGGTTTTTTTGATTTTTTGTAAGATAGTCTGTACCAACGTATAATGTAAACTCACCTTCCCGGCCTCTCCCTTTTTGCAACAGAACTTCCAGGCTTTTTACCCTGCTTTTATTCTTGAATTCCTTCAGATAGCTGATGACAGGTTTATCAGATGGCGGACCACAGCATACACTTCCATAGCTGATCTCTAAATAATTCTGATTCTTCTGCGAATAAAAGAATGTGAAAGCCAGCAGAGCCGTTGTTACTATTATTTTTTTCATGTTAAAAATCGCTTAAAAATAAGCTTAAAATTTTATTTATTAAAATATTCCCAAACCTCCTTAGAAATATCTGAAATGATCCTGCAGTTTACAGCATCCGTTTCCATTGAATTACTGACGAATACAGCTAATGCATAATGTGTTCCATCAGGTAAAGTTACGATGCCAATTTCATTTTCTGCCCCGGTTAACCCTGCACTGTTTTTTCCGGAAGCTCCCGTTTTTCTTGCGACAGGAGTGTTTTTTGGAAGCTGTTCTACCATTTTGTTTAATCCTGTTGAAGTAGAAAGCATTACTTTCATCAGATAATCTGTCGATTTTTTTGAGATTAGTTTTCCGTCATAAAACTTTTTCAGGATACCCACTGCAGATTTTGTGGTGCTGTAGTTTTCATACTGAGCCTTCCAGTCTTTATGCATTGCCTCCTCGTTGTATTTGATCTGAAAACCCTTTATCCCTTTGGAATCCATAAATTTCTGAACGGTCCTGGTTCCCCCCAACAGGTTGAGAAGGATGTCACAGCCATTATTATCACTTTTGGCAACAGTATATTCAATAACCTCGCTTAACGGGATTTCAACATTCCCTCCCGCATACTTGTCGCGGAGTGGTGACCAGGTATTTTCCAGTAAATTGGATTTGTTCAGCATAATTTTCTGATCCAATGAAAGCTTTCCCTGATCTACAGAATGCATCACTGCTGCGGCAATATGAAATTTGAAGACACTTTGCATCGGAAGCTTCTTATCCGAATTTTTATCGTAGGTAAAACCATTTTCAAAACCAAGAACAGAAACGCCCGCCGTAGCTTTTTTATTCTTAAGAATTGAATGTATTTTTTGTTCCAATAGTGATGTCTGTGCCAATGTGAATGCAGAAATCAGAAGAAAAAGAAACGCTATTTTTTTCATAATGCCGAAATTAAAAAGCTCTCCTTTGAAAACCAAAAGAGAGCTGCAATTTAAGATAATTATTACTATTTTACTTCAAAATAATTCAGATTGACCCCATCATTTTCAAAGAATACTCTGATGCTGTTTTCTCCCTTCTGAAGAGTGATATTTTTTACAGAAACTGTTTTCCAGTTGTCATTTCCACCGCTGGATGGCAGCGATATATCAGCCAAAACTTTTCCGGCAGCTGTTTCAATTCTTATTTTGGCGTCATGAGCCGCCGCATACCGGATATCAAACGTATAATTTTTACCTGTTTTTGAATGAACAGTATACTGCAGCCATTCCCCGGATTCTGTTTTTCCTACATAATACTGGTTGGTGATCTTATCATTACATTGATAAATGTCCACACCATCATTTCTCATCTGCTGTCCGGAGTTCCATTCTGATCTTTTTGCCGGATCACTTACCCATAGATTAATGAAATCTTTATCCAGATAGGCAGTCCCCATTTTTCCCAGATCATATTCCGAAGCGTAAACCCGTCCTGGAACCTCATGATTTTTGAATGGCTTGGCAGATCCGTCCGTTGTTTGTCTGAACATTGCGTCAATGACATCTTTTTTAACTTCCGTATTGCTTAATTTATAATTGTCAGCAATCTGCATTAAAGCTTTTTTGGCATATTCTTTAGAAGGTTTTTCACCACCGTTTTTCCAGTAGTTCAATAGCTTTTCATATTCAGGTGTAGTCTTTACATTGGCAATTCCTGCAATATTATCTATCTTTTTCATCGGCCAGAATGCATACCCTATATTATGCTTATCCAAAAGCTGAATAAGCTCAGTAAACCAAACATTGGAATTTTCACCCGTTTCCCCCAGCCAGATAGGCATGTTGTGCTTCTCACGAAGATCCAGTGCGAATTTCAGCGTTTGGTCATCATTATAATTCCAGTATTTATGAAAGCTGAATGCCATGTTGTTATCCCAGATGGCTGGCAGCCCGTTATAATTATTTCCCCATCCGTTTCCTTCAATAAAGATAATGTGTTTCTTATCTACCTGCCGTATTGCTGTTGTGATCTCTTTCTGAAGTTTCCAAAGCGGTGCATTTGACATTTCATCCGTACCATTTGGATTTTTACCTGTGAAGTTGATATTAGGCTCATTGATAAGGTCGTAGCCTCCAATCCACGGGCTGTCTTTATATCGTTCAGCCAGTTTTTTCCATAGGGCTACCGTCTTTCTCTGATTCTCTTCATGAGCCCAAAGCGAAGGTTTAGACTTGTCGTTATCAGAAATATTGGCGTCATTTCCCTGCCCGCCCGGCGCAGCGTGAAGATCCAGGATCAGATAGATCTTATTGTCTGCACACCATTGAAGCAGATCATCAGTCATTTTAAAACCCTCTTCCAGCCATGTGTCTTTTCCTTTTACAGGTTCCTTTTCAATCGGTAGAGTATAAAGGTTATAATGCATTGGCAGCCTTATCGAGTTGAATCCTGACCGGGCCAGAAGATCAATATCCTGTTTTGTGATTCCGTTTTTCAGATAGGCTTTGTAAAAGTCATTCATTCCGTCTTCACCAATTAATTCAGCTATTTTCTCCTTAATCTTATACTGAGGTCCTGCAAAATCAGCAGTTTTCAGCATATAACCTTCCTGAAGCATCCAGCCGCCAAGGCCAAGCCCTCTCAGTTGAATATTTTCTCCTTTATCATTAACGATTTTCTGTCCCGAAGTCTTCAACAATTGTGATGTCCCAAATTGAGACAATAAAAGTGCGGATAATAGAATAGCTCTTTTCATAGTAGTTTCAATGATTTAAATAATAGGGAATATTTTAGAAATTAATCATAATGGATGGTGGCTTCATAATAGGAGTCTACACTCAGACCTTTTATTTTGCCGGGTATCCATTGGGTATGTAAAACAAAATCTTTCAATTGTTTATTGAATTGTTTTTCAAATATATTGTTTTTTTTGTTTTGAAATTCACTTTCTACTGATAAATCTTTAATTTGTCCGTTTTTGGTGAGGATAAATGATGCAGAAGTATAGGAATAATATTTTTCCTTTTTTTTGATGTAGTCTGAAGGAGTCGGATATTTTGCCGTATAATCAGTCTGCATTTTATTAAATTGATTATCCGTTGTAGAATTAGGATAACGGGAAAGATCATCACATTGTTCATAAGAGAATACTTCATCAGGATGATTGTTTATGAACTGTTTTTTAGCAGTAAAGCGTAACGAGTCCATAAATTTCTTTCCGAAATTTTTCAGAATAAGCCTGTTCATCTCAATTTCCCTGCAGTTTTCATACTGATCATTCGGAACTCCTACACAGGATGTAGAAATGAGTTGGGTTTTTATGTGATGTTGGTTCAGAAGGAGTATAAATTCTTCCTCTCCAAGAAAATCATGGCCTAAGCCGGAGAAGATGGTCCAGGTATAATTTTTATAGTTAAAATCATTCTGAGCCTGTTTTTTCTGATGATCGCAATCTATCTCGTAACCATTCTTTTTCTGATTACAAGATAGCATTGCGAGTACTGCTAAAGAATATAGAGCAGGTTTTATTGTCATATCAGCTGATCAGCTTCATAATTTCTAAAGCAACTTTTAACGCTTCAGTGCCGTCTTCAAGAGACACCTCTACATTTTTATCTCCTGTGATCGCATCTGCGAAAGAGTTTAGTTCATCAAGAATAGCGTTGTTAGGCTGAATATTAGGATATTCAAACAAAATCTGGTTTTTTTCTCCATCCGCATTCTCAATGATCATATCAAATGGGGTAGGCTGTTCAGGAGCATCCTGCATTCTGATCACTTCAGCTTTTTTCTCAAGGAAATCAACAGAAATGTAAGCATCTTTCTGGAAGAATCTGCTTTTTCTCATGGCTTTCATAGAAATTCTGGAAGTCGTAAGATTGGCTACACATCCGTTTTCAAACTCTATTCTTGCATTGGCAATATCCGGAGTTTTACTTACCACACAAACACCGCTTGCATGGATATTTTTAACCTTAGATTTTGCCATGCTCAACAGAATATCCAGATCGTGGATCATCAGGTCCAATACCACAGAAACATCTGTGCCTCGAGGATTAAACTCTGCGAGCCTGTGGATTTCAATAAACATCGGATTGCTGATGTATTCCTTAGTGGCAATAAAAGCCGGATTGTATCTCTCAACGTGTCCTACCTGTGCTTTGATTCCTTTTTCCTGGCATAAACGTAAGATTTCTTCTGCCTGCTCAAGCGTCTGAGTTACCGGTTTTTCAATAAAGAAGTGAAGACCTTTTTCAATAGCTTTCAAAGCATAATCATAATGATAAACTGTAGGAGTGACAATATCAAGCATATCAATCTGATCCAATAAATCATCAAAATTTTCAAAATAGGGATATCCGAATTCGGCTTCTAATTTCTTTCCGTTTTCAACATCCTTATCATGGAAACCTACAAACTCGTATCTATCTGATTGATTAAGAAGTTTTAAGTGTATTTTCCCCAAGTGTCCGGCACCTACCAAACCTGCTTTTAACATAGCTGTATTAAATTTTTGTAAATATAGTGAATGTACATTTATAAAATACATGACTTTTCACTTGGAAATATGTAAGATGGGACGATTTATTTATTACAGAAATTAAAGTAATTTCACCATGTAAAAAATAACCATGATAAGAATAATTTCGATAGTACTCATCTTTGGATTATGTACTACAGGATGTATAGGAGATAGTCCATATGACCCGCAGGCTAAATGTGGAACACCAACAAATCTGATATTTGAAAAAGGAAACAACCAGCTTTCCTGGAATATGATTAGTCAGGGCGAAGGATATTATGAAATACAGTATGGAGAGCCTGGTTTCTCTTTAGGAAAAGGAACCTCAGTTGTAACCAGTAAGAATTCGTATAGTCTTCCATTGTATAAGAATAATAAATATGACCTTTACGTAAGAAAAAATTGCGGAATAGAAAATGGCCGGAGCAACTGGGCAGGGCCTATTACAGTTTTAGCCGGTAATACGACAACTTGTGCGAAACCAGGTTATGCAACGTATTCAAAAACGACCTCTTCCGCGTATTCCTCCATTTTTGATGCTACAGTAACCTGGGAAAATGATGGGATTTCTGCTTATGAAACTGTTTTGACAATCAGTTCTGCACCACCTGCGAGTGGAGAATTAGTAATTACAGGTCAGAAAGTCACTTATACTGGATTAAGCAAAACAGTGAACTATAACTTTTTTGTCAGGAAAAAATGTGCGGATAATACCTTCAGCGATTTTTACGGGCCTTATCCGATACAATGGAATTGATCTAAAAAAGCAGTCTAAAGAGGACTGCTTTATTTTTTGTGGATAATTCTTTCATACGATTTCTGAAATCTAATTTCTAATTTCTTATTTTTGTCAAATGCAGGATTCGTTTGTACATAAAGGAAAAAGAAAGATTTTAGTTGAATATCTTCGACACAGAATTGGAATTTCGGATGAAAATGTACTTCGGGCTATGAGTGAAGTTCCGAGACACCTTTTTATCGAAAGTATTTTTGAAGACTTTGCCTATGAAGACAGGGCATTCCCCATTCTGGCACATCAGACAATTTCCCATCCTTCCACGGTAGCGGAACAGTCTGAGCTGTTGCAGGTAAAACCAGGTGAAAGAGTACTGGAGATCGGCACCGGTTGCGGATATCAAACGGCCGTTCTAATGGCAATGAAAGCTCATGTATTTACGGTAGAAAGACAGAAAGACCTGTTTGACTTTTCAAAAAATAAACTTCGGGAACTTCATCTGTTTCCAAAATTCCAGAGCTTTGGAGACGGCTTTGCCGGGCTTCCTACTTTTGCTCCTTTTGATAAAATCATTGTCACCTGTGGGGCTTCTACTTTACCGACAGAGCTTTTAAAACAATTGAACATCGGGGGAATAATGGTAATTCCATTAGGTCCTACAGACGAACAGGTTTTATACAGATTTACCAAAGTAGGTCCTACAGAATTTGAAAAAGAAGAATTTGGAGCGTATAAATTTGTTCCGATGCTGGGCAATACCAATCAATAATTATTTCATAGACACGGAATTGGCAGACGTTCTGGTCTCAAACACCAGTTCTTAGGAACAGCAGTTCTATCGATGTCCTGAACACGCTGGTAGAAATAATAATATCGATTATTATGAGGTTGAAAACTCCCAAATTCAAAATTTTATTGTTTGTTAGATGAAATAAATTAATAGGATTTAATCTTTTTTTAATAAATTTTAAACCTGTTTCGGAATGAAAATTGGACTCATAGGAGAACCAATCACTAAATCTATTATTATGGATACGAACAGATTCAAAGCGTCACATGATTTTAGTAACCTTCAGAAAAACCTGCATAATAATCCCGGATATAACGTAGAAAGTTATTCCCAGCAGGTGAAAGATTACATTCATGACATGAAAAGCAGGAATCAGGAAGCAACCAAACAGGGATTTATGGCACAGGCTCAGAAATCTGCGAAAGAAGTTTGGACAGAAATTCAGGAAATTGCTTCTGAAGCCTGGGAGAAGAACAAAGACCATTCAGATGAAAAGAAAATAATTTTTTAATATTAAAGTTCATAAACCTTACTTTTTGCGAGTGAGGTTTTTTATTTATAATCATTAATCCATAACAATGAAAGTCTTTATCAATAAAAGAATTCCCGAAACAGGAATTAAAATGCTGGAAGAAGCAGGGCTGGAACTCATATTTCCGGAAAAAGAAAACCTCTCTCATGAAGAATGGCTGCATTACTGTAAGAACACCGATACTATTGTAAGCATTGGTGCCGATTTTAAATATGACAGAAGTTTCTTTGAAGCCTGCCCGAATGTAAAAGCCATTGCTTTATATTCTGTGGGATTTGATCATGTAGACATCAAAGAAGCTACTCAAAGGAATATTCCGGTGGGTAATACACCTGATGTCCTGAGCAGGGCAACTTCAGATGTCGCTTTTTTGCTCATGCAGTCGGTAGCAAGAAGAGCAAGCTATAATTTCCGGAAAGTAATAGATGGAAACTGGGGTGCATTTGATCCTTTACATGCTTTGGGACAGGAACTTTATGGGAAGACCCTGGGGATTTTTGGATTGGGACGTATCGGCTACGAAATGGCAGAAAAATCAAAGAAAGCTTTTGGAATGAATATTATTTACCACAACAGAAATCATAATCAGGAAGCTGAGAACGAACTGGGAGCAAGCTATGTTTCTTTTGAAGAATTGATCAGAAAGTCAGATGTATTGAGTGTGCACGCCAATTTTACCCCGGAACACAAAGAACTGTTCAATTATTCTTTATTTGAGCAGATGAAGCCGGATGCTATTTTCATCAATACCGCAAGAGGAGGTTTCCACAATCAAAAAGATTTGTATAAGGCATTGGTTGATCAGAAAATCTGGGGCGCAGGTCTGGATGTTACCAATCCGGAACCCATGCCGGCAGATGATCCTATTCTTGACCTTTCAAGTGTTTGTATCTTGCCTCATATTGGGTCAGCTACGATTGAAGCCCGGAATGGAATGGCCAGACTGGCGGCTGGAAATATCATTGCTTTTTCAAAAAATGAAAAAATGCCTTATTGTGCAAATCCTGACGTTTATTCTAACCAATCATCATAACTTGGAATTATTTTTGTTCTGAATATATAAACCTAAAATCTTACTATTATGGCACCAGAGAAAAATATTAATCAACAAAATAAGAGGTTAGAGCAGATGGATTATAACCCTAACGAAGATATATTCAAGAGAGAAAAACATATTTCGCTTGATGGCGATGGCAATCCTATTTTAGATGAAGATTTTGATGAGGATAAAATAGATAAAGGACTGGATATTCCAGGAGCCGATGACGATAATGATATGGAGGAAATAGGAGAGGAAGATGAAGAAAATAATTACTGGAGTTTCAGCGATAATGAAGATGACCATGAAGAAGAAAATGATGATGTTTTAACCTAAACTTTGACGATACAAAAACCAGCCTTATTGAATTTCAGTAAGGCTTTTTTTGCTAGAATAATGACTACTTTTTGTAAGGGCAATTCCCCTCCTGTGGAGGGGTGGATTCAAAAAATTTAAGAATTTTTGAAGACGGGGTGGTTCCATAGTGTAGCACAATAAAATCCTCCAACTCTTTCATTACCCAACCCAAATTATTCCTCACGTTAAAATCACTGATTCTGAAAACCAAAAGCCCCAAAGATTCAAGATATTTTTCCCTTATTCCATCATAAACCTGCTTTTCATCATGGCTTGAACCATCTATCTCTATGATGAGACTCAGCGTTTTTACATAGAAATCAACGATATAATTTCCAATAATCCTTTGTCTGTCAAAATCAATCCTATGAAATTTTTTTGCCCGAACTTTCTTCCAGAATATCACTTCACCCAGGATACGGGTTTTACGTTTTCTTTTAATAATATCTTTAAATGAGGATTGTAGGGTAAGTTTTCAACGAAATTCCTACAGATCGGAATTCCATTGATGATGGTTAAGATTTCTTTCATTATTGTTTGTGTCTTTTAACCACCCCGTCTTTCAAAGTTTATAAAACTTTGAAATCTACCCCTCCACAGGGGGAATTCAGGTGAGTATTTTCAAATATAGTATTTCATATCAAATTATGCCTGACCTACAGATTTAATAATTTTCCCTAAACCTTAAACCCTTATTCATTCTTTCCTTTCCCCTTGCCTATATTTCCTATTTTGAATATCTTTAAAACTTCAAACATTGTTTAAAACATAGACCTTTAAATAGTAATATGACATTCCAAGAACAGATACAGCAGGGGATTCCCAATCAGCTGCCACAACCAAAACCATACGAGACCAATATCAACCATGCTCCGAAGCGTAAAGAAATTTTAGGCGAAGAAGAGAAAAAACTGGCATTGAAGAATGCTTTGCGTTATTTTGATCCTCAGTTTCATGCAGAACTGATTCCTGAATTTAAGCAGGAACTGGAAGATTACGGAAGAATTTATATGTACCGTTTCCGTCCGGATTACGAAATGAAGGCGAGACCTATTACAGATTATCCCGGACAATCTGAGCAGGCGAAAGCCATTATGCTGATGATTCAGAATAACCTGGATTATGCAGTAGCACAGCACCCTCACGAATTGATTACTTATGGTGGAAACGGAGCCGTTTTCTCAAACTGGGCGCAATATCTGTTGACGATGAAGTATCTGTCGGAAATGAATAATGATCAGACATTGGTAATGTATTCCGGACACCCGATGGGACTGTTCCCGTCTCATAAAGATGCTCCAAGAGTTGTTGTAACAAATGGAATGATGATTCCGAACTATTCTAAACCGGATGACTGGGAGAAATTCAATGCATTAGGTGTTACCCAATATGGACAGATGACGGCAGGAAGTTATATGTATATTGGTCCGCAGGGGATTGTTCACGGAACAACGATTACGGTGTTAAATGCTTTCAGAAAAATCAAAAAAGAACCGAAAGGAGGACTTTTCGTTACTTCAGGATTAGGAGGAATGAGTGGAGCTCAGCCAAAAGCAGGTAATATTGCTGGCTGCGTTACCGTATGTGCAGAAGTGAATCCGAAGATCACGAAAATCCGTCACGATCAGAAATGGGTAAATGAAATTCATGAAGATCTTGATGCATTGGTAAAAAGAGTAAGAGAAGCACAGGCCAACAAAGAAACTGTGTCTTTGGCTTACCTTGGAAATATTGTGGAGGTTTGGGAGAAATTTGATCAGGAAGATGTAAGAATCGATATCGGATCAGATCAGACTTCTCTTCACAATCCTTGGGCTGGTGGTTACTATCCTGCCGGACAAAGTTTTGAAGAATCTAATATCATGATGGCTGAAAATCCTGAGTTGTTCAAAGAAAAAGTTCAGGAAACGTTGAGAAGACATGCTGCAGCCATCAATAAACATACAGCGAAAGGAACCTATTTCTTCGATTACGGAAATGCCTTTTTATTGGAAGCTTCCAGAGCCGGAGCCGATGTAATGGCAGAAAATCCGACATTGGGAAGAGAATTCAAATATCCGAGTTATGTACAGGACATTATGGGACCAATGTGTTTCGATTATGGTTTCGGGCCGTTCCGTTGGGTATGTTCCAGCGGAAATCAGGAAGACCTTCAGAAAACGGATGATATTGCGTGTGCAGTATTAGAAGAAATGGTAAAAAATTCTCCTGAAGAGATCCAGCAGCAGATGAAAGACAACATCCAGTGGATCAAAGGGGCACAGGAAAACAAACTGGTGGTAGGTTCGCAGGCGAGAATCCTGTATGCAGATGCAGAAGGAAGAATGAAAATTGCAGAAGCCTTTAATAAAGCCATCAAAAATGGAGAAATTGGCCCTGTGGTATTAGGTAGAGACCACCACGATGTTTCGGGAACAGATTCTCCTTACAGAGAGACATCCAATATCTATGACGGATCAAGATTTACCGCAGATATGGCCATTCACAATGTGATTGGTGACAGCTTCCGAGGAGCTACCTGGGTATCCATCCACAATGGTGGTGGAGTAGGCTGGGGAGAAGTGATCAACGGAGGTTTCGGAATGCTGTTGGACGGAAGCGATGATGCCGACAGAAGGCTGAAGTCTATGCTTTTCTGGGATGTGAACAACGGAATCTCAAGAAGAAGCTGGGCAAGAAACGAAGGCGCTGTTTTCGCTATTAAAAGAGCAATGGAAGCAGAACCGAATCTGAAAGTGACTCTTCCTAACCTTGTAGATGAAAATTTACTGTAAAAAATATATATTCAACATTGGCAACGATTAACAAAAAACTGTTTTCACATCTCAATGTAGAGGATTGTGATCCTGTATGGGAGAAGTTTGCTGAGGTTGAATTTTCAAAGAAAACTCTGTTTACGAACCATAAAGCCTATCTTGTAGAAGATGGGCTAGTTCGTAAATATTACATCAACAGCACATCCGATATCGATACTGAAATCTGTGCAGAATTTTACTTTCCCGGAGATATTTTTACCGTTGACGAAAAAGAATCTGAAGGAGTCTACGAGTCCATCAGCAATGGGCTGGCATGGGAAATTACTCTTGATGAGGTGAAAGAAATGTTTGCTGTTAACCCGCACTGCCGTTTTGTTCAGAATTATTATCTGAGCAGAAAGCTCAATGCTGCTATGAAAAGGGAAATGCTCTTGTTGAAAAATACACCTCAGGATTTGTATGAATATTTGCTGAAGAACAAGCCTCATTACATCCAGAATATTCCTTTAAAATATCTTGCCTCTTATATCGGGGTTACACCTATCTCTTTAAGCAGAATCAGAAAGCGTATTCACTAGTTTTATTTTTACTTTCGCAAAGGTGCTATCGCTTAGCAATGGCTATATTCGTTGCTGAGTGAAATGTCCTTGCGACCGAAAAAATATGATTCATCATTAAATTCTTAGTGCTCGTCGCGTTTTAATTTCCACACACAGGCATTAATTATCTTTTGTTTATTGCCCTGCCTTCCGTAAGTCTTTTCCTTTGCTGAAAAAAGAATATGGAAATACAAAAACTAAACTGGGCAGGCATCCGCCTTACGTCTCACCACAAAACCATCTTAATAGATGCTGTAGAAGATTTCTCTTATTACAAACCCGTTTTGGGTGACGCTGTAGAGAATCTTTTAGAATTCTCAGACCATCTACAGGCAGATTATATCCTGTTTACCCATTTGCATCTTGATCATTTTGACAAAGGAGTGATCCGGAAATGTTTAAAGAAAGACGGAAAACTGATCGTCTACGCAGGACTTGAATCTGTAGTGAAAAAACTGATAGATGATGTCGAGATCATTGTTCTTGATCTTAATGAAACTTTTACAGAAAATAATATCACCTTCAAACCTGTATTTGCTATGGATGGCGTGGGAGAAATACAGTCATCATGGATTGTAGATGATAGAGAAACAAAAATCTTCCATGGCGGAGACACCATCTGGCACAATCAGTTCTGGAAGCTCGGAAAAGAAAATCCAAACATAGATTATGCTTTCTTACCTGTAAACGGAGTAGTGGTCAACTTTGAGATTATCGGCTTAGAATACAGCCCGGTTCCTGCTTCCCTCAATCTGAAAGAAGCCTTTGCAGCAGCTCATCTTCTGCATGCCAAAAAGCTGGTGCCTATCCATTACGGATTGTTTGCCCATGAGAAATGCTATATTCCTCAGGTTTTTGATGATCAGGATTTGAAAAATATTTCGGAGGAAGTAGGACAGGAGTATGTGATTTTGAAGGATGGAGCGGTGTTGGTAGAATCTTAAATGCTATTGGCAAATAAAAATGTTTAAATATCAATAGGAATGGGCTTTAGCCCATTTTCTTTTGTGCGTAATATCATTGGCTTTAGCCGAAATTTAAAATTAAGTTTTGGCTAAAGCCTTTGGTATTTATGTTTTTATATCGGGCTAAAGCCCGATGCTATTGATTAGGCTTTGAAAATAAACTTTGATTACCACTCTGTAGGAATTTGAAACAGACAGAATCTTAAATGTTATTGGCAGATAAAAATGTTTAAGTATCAATAGGAATGGGCTTTAGCCCGATGCTATTGATTAGGCTTTGAAAATAAACTTTGATTACCACTCTGTAGGAATTTTAAACAGGCAGAATCTTAAATGCTATTGGCAGATAAAAATGTTTAAGTATCAATAGGAACGGGCTTTAGCCCGTTTTTTTTCGCGGTTAATATGGTTGGCTTTAGCCAAAACTTAAATTTTGGCTGAAGCCTTTCTTCTTTCCTTAAAATAGTGTACATCGGGCTAAACCCGACGCTATTGATTAGGTTTTGAAAATGAACTTTCATTCTCATTCCATAATAATCTAAACGGAGATTAGACGTTTGAATTACCAATGTAAAAGTTTATACAGCTTCATAATTTACACCTTTGCGATTTTCAACAAAACTTGAAATGCTAGAAAATTCCCAAACTCTTTCCAACCTTTTCTACCATAAACTCATCTTTATAAGAAAAGAACCCTATGAAAATAACCATACCCAAACCCTGTCATGAAAACTGGAACGCGATGACACCTGATGAGAAAGGAAGATTTTGTGCGGTCTGCTCCAAAACGGTGAGAGATTTCAGAAAAGCTCCTGATGATGAGATTATAGATGTTTTTGCAAAAGCAACGGAGGAGATCTGCGGTAGTTTTCTTCCTTCACAGCTCAACAGGGATCTGCATTATTCTTATATCAATGCTCTTTTTGTGAAATTTGCTGTGGGTTTTATACTGACAACGGGAGGTGTTGTAAGTGTGAATGCACAGCAAAAGATAGGTGGTGATACTTTAAAAACTGAAGACCTCAAGGAAATTACCCTTACTCAATTTGGGATTCATAAAGACAGGAAATTACTCGGATCAGTTTCTGTAGTATCTGCTGATGCTATTGCCTGCAAAGAAAAGGAAAGTAAAACATCCGCTTCCAATTTATCACAATTATTGACTACACAGGTATCACCCAATGTACTGCAAAGTATAAGTGCAGTACGTATGGGCGGTATACCTTCAAGCAAAGCGAAACCCTATAATCCATTGTATATTATAGATGGAAAAATCAGTGATTATGAAAAAGTAAAAACTCTGGATCCTAATCTGATAAAAACAATGAACGTTCTGAAGGGAGCTTCTGCATCTGCAAAATACGGTGAAAAGGCCAAGGATGGAGTAGTTGTGATTACTACTAAAAAGAAAAGAAAGATTTAACTATCTTAGAGGATAAAATAGATAACCATGAAATTAACGATTCCCAAGCCCTGTCACGAAAACTGGGAGCAGATGAGTCCTGACGAAAAAGGGAGATTTTGTTCTGTTTGCTCTAAATCTGTCTATGATTTTACTGGCTTTTCTGATGAAGAGATCGGTAATTTTAATTTTGATCAAAAAATATGTGGACGATTCCGGGAAGATCAGCTGAACAGAAATCTGAATTTTTCAATAGCAGGTAAATGGGCTGCCGGTTTATTTATTGCTGGTGGCAGTTTATCTGCTATCAATGCACAGGAAATAAAACCTAAAGAGACCAACAGCCCTACTGAAGTTTCAAGTGGTTTTACCGCTCCATCCACAAAACAAGATACCATAAAGAAGGTAATCAGTATAAAAGTAGGAAGGGTTTCTTCAGATGATGAAGATTTTTTAATTATTCTGGACAATAAAGAAATGACTTTCAAGGAATACAGAGCTTTGAATTTTGATTTCAAAACAATAGAGAGTACCCAAATTATCAGAGATCCGGAACTACTAAAAAAGTACGGTGAAAAAGCCAAGAACAAGGTTGTTATTTTAACATCTAAAAAGAAGAAATAAGATACAGATCGTTTTGAAAAAATATACCGCACATTATCAAAAAAAAGACATGGTTTTGGTATCAGACATTCAGCATGAAATCGGAAGGATAACGGGGACCCGTAAATTGTTTCAATATGAAGAATATATAGTTTTAAATTCCAAAAAATATACTATTAAGAATGTAGGCTTTTTAAAGAATGACATAGAGCTTTTTGATGATCATACAGTGGTTTACTTTACCGATCTGGGCAAAGAAAGAATTATTAAGTCAGGGCAGGGAGTTAGGATCTATTATTTTAAATTAAAAGAGATCCGGCAGCTGATAGAAAAAGTGAATGTATTAATTGAGATCAGCGAAGAAAAAAGAAGATTTAAAGAACCTGTCTTTCATGTAGAAGTGAATGATTCTGTTGATGATTTGCTCACTTTATTGTTCCTGCATTTTTCAACAAAAGAGTTTAATTATATTGACGGAGACGGAGATTAAAGAATAATGACTGCCAGAATTTTTTTGATTCTTGTATTTTACAATTAAGAAAAAAAGGTTGATATACTATAGACTCCGGCGATCGAAGATCGCCGGAGTCTATAGTATATCAAAATAAATACGTCTTATTTTACAGCTGCAATAGCCGCTTCATAATTCGGTTCGTGAGAGATATCTGGCACCTGCTCTTCATAGATGATCTTTCCTGAAGGATCTATCACCACAACCGCTCTGCTCAGAAGACCCTTCATTGCAGAATCTACAAGCTCCACTCCATAGTTCCATCCAAAATCTGAACGGAAATCAGAAAGCATTACTACATTTTTGATCCCTTCAGCACCACAGAATCTTTTCTGTGCGAACGGCAGATCTTTGGAAATACAAAGTACTACTGTATTGGGAAGGTTGGCTGCCTCCTCGTTGAAATGATGTACAGAAGCAGAACAAACTCCCGTGTCTACGCTGGGAAAGATATTTAAAATCACATTCTTCCCTTTGTAAGACTCCAGCGTCTGATCATTCATATTCATATCTGTAAGGGTAAACTTAGGCGCTGGCTTGTTCAGTGCCGGCAATTTTGCATAGGTATGCACTTCTTTTCCTCCCATTAAAACCGTATTGATTGCTTTAGATTTTTGTGCAAACCCCACTGCAGAGAAAAATAATAGTGTACTGAAAACTAATTTTGAAAACATGAAATTTATTTTTAAGCTAAATTATTCTTTTTTTAGGAGCTGAGATTAATTTTAATTCAAATAGATCAAATCTATTGTCAGATTGTTTTTTTCAAAACATTTTACTTCTACCTTTATGTTATCATAACCTTCTTATAAAAGAAGAATCTTATCACATAAAAAAATAGAAAGATTTATGAGTTCAGAAAATAAAGCATCATTCCATCACATTTTTAAGAATGAAAACGAAATTCCGGAAGAATATAAAGTTCCGGTCATTCACCAGAGAACATATCTTTTAGATGGCGAACTGGTAGAGTGGGCAGGAGATGTCACAGAAATCTATTCTCCGGTGTGCATTCCTACAGAAAACGGATTAGAAAGAAAACTTTTGGGAAGCATCCCGAATATTGGCCCGAACGAGGCTATGGAAGTTCTTGAAGCCTGCGTAAAAGCTTACGATAACGGTCTGGGCGAATGGCCTACCATGTCTGTAGAAGGACGTATCAAATGCATGCAGAAATTCGTTTACCTGATGATTCAGCAAAGAGATCTGATCATTAAACTGCTGATGTGGGAAATTGGAAAAACACTGGCTGATTCTACCAAAGAATTTGACCGTACTGTAGATTATATTAACCAAACCATTGATGCCCTGAAGGATCTGGACAGAGAATCTTCCCGTTTTCAGCAGGCAGAGGGCACCATCGCCCAGATCAGAAGAGCTCCGCTTGGAGTAGTTTTAAGTATGGGACCATTCAATTATCCTCTGAATGAAATCTTTACAACGCTGATTCCTGCTTTGATTATGGGAAATACCATCCTGTTTAAGCTCCCGAAACACGGTGTGCTGGCTCATTATCCTTTATTAAATGCCTTTAAAGAGGCCTTCCCGAAAGGAACAGTGAATACATTATATGGAAAAGGATCAGAAATTATCACTCCCATCATGGAAAGTGGAAAAGTGAACGTACTGGCCTTCATTGGTTCAAGTAAAGTGGCTAACGGATTGAAAAAACTGCATCCAAAAGTGAATCGTTTAAGAGCTATTCTGAGTTTAGATGCCAAAAATGCTGCCATCGTGACCAAAAATGCTAACCTGGATGTAGCAGTGAGCGAATGTATTTTAGGAGCACTTTCTTTCAACGGACAACGATGTACAGCACTGAAACTGATATTTGTTCAAAAAGAGATTGCTTTAGCCTTTACAGAAAAACTCAGTGAAGCGGTTTCTGCCCTGAAAGCTGGGTTGCCGTGGGAAAAAGATGTAAAAGTAACCCCGCTTCCGGAGGTTAACAAACCTCCTTATCTGAAGGAATGTATTGCTGATGCTTTACAGAAAGGAGCTGCAGTGTTGAATAAAGACGGAGGTTATACAGATGAATCTTTTGTCTTCCCGGCAGTAGTATATCCGGTAAACAGTGATATGAAGCTTTATCATGAGGAACAGTTTGGTCCGGTGATTCCTGTTGTTCCGTTTGAAGATATAGAAGAACCTATAGAATATCAGGTAAATGCTTCCCATGGGATGCAGGTCAGTATTTTCAGTGAAGATCCGCAGGAAGTAGCAAGGCTGATTGATCCTTTTGTGAATCTTGTAAGCCGTGTGAATATCAACTGCCAGGCACAACGCGGTCCTGATGTCTTTCCTTTTACGGGTAGAAAAGACAGTGCGGAAGGAACTCTTTCTGTTTTTGATGCACTTCGTTCATTCTCTATCCGGTCTCTGGTAGCTGCAAAGCTGACAGAATCCAACAAAGAATTACTCAATACCATCGTCAGAGAGCATGATTCTAATTTTTTAAGCACTGATTATATTTTTTGATTCTCATCGGTATACAATTTAACATAAATAAAAATCCTCAATAAACTACCTTGTTTTTTGAGGATTTTTTTAACTTAATGGCAGAAATAAAGTTTGTGTTATAATCAAGATGGTGTTTTTTTGTAAATATCATCTAAGGATCAGTGTGTAAATCATGTCTTCACCGGAAAAAGAATTTTTAGAGAAAATTGAAAAGCACAAAGGGGTTGTTTTCAAGATTTCTAAAATGTATATGGATAATAAAGACGATCAGAATGACCTCTATCAGGAGATCATTTACCAGGCCTGGAAATCATACGGTGATTTTCAAAAGAGAAGTGATTTCTCTACATGGCTATACAGAACTGCCTTAAACACAGCAATTGTTTTCCTGAGAAGTGAAAAAAAGCGTAGTTTTATACAGAATCAGAATATAGAAGGGCTGAATGCCCGGCAGGAACCTTATAATGATACGGATGATGTGAATATGAAGCTGATGTATGAAGCAATCCATCAGCTGAGCCCAATTGACAAAGCACTTATATTTTTCTTTTTAGAAGGCTTTTCGGGAAAAGAAATTGCCATTCAGCTGGGAATTACCGAAGTCAATACACGCGTAAAACTGAAAAGGGCAAAAGAGAAGCTGAAAGAAGTCATTACCAAACAAAGGACAGGTTCTCATTAAAAGATAAAACGATGGAGCTAGATAACTTTAAAGAACTTTGGAATAAAGATAAGGGACAGGAATTCCCGGAAATTTCTCTCGAAAAACAGAAAGAAATACATTCTCCATTGCAGATGCTGAAAGTGAATATGGAAACCGAGTTCTGGCTGATGATTGTAACGCTGCCCTTACTTCTGACCAATTTCCCATTGGCTTCTGCTGATTCTAATATTAGAATTATATCCGCATTTGTCACCATCCTGACTATTGTGATTATCGTCTATTTTTATTCCAGGTTTCTGAAACTCTATAAGCTCCTTCAAAAGAAGAGTATCAATACCAATTATGATTTGTTCAATCTTAAAACCCAGCTTCTTCTATCAAAAGAAATCTATATAGCCTATTATATTTCCTATATTCCTCTTGGATTTCTTCTTTCCCTGATCAGAATAAATTTTCATTTTGAGAGAGAATACAATCTGGCTATCTTCGGGATCAGCCTTCTGATTACCCTGCTCCTGATTGCTTTTATCATCAAATACTGGATCTACTATATGTACGGAAGATATATTGATGATGTGGTACGTTTGGTAGATGAGCTTAATGAAATTGAACTAAGTCCCAGACCTCCAAGGAAAAAAACATGGTTTGAGCGTTCACAGAAATTTTTCATGAATAAAATGGGCATCAAAGGAAATATTCTGAATACCGTCATTTGGTTTGTATCCATGTATATTGTGATCATTCTGTTTCTTGCAGTTGTTCTTTTGATCATCATCATAGTGGGAGCAAAGCTTGATTTTTTGAATATCGGATCGTTGAAGAGGGCTTTAAATAAACTGAATTAGAAATTATTTTATATTCCGCAAAATTTCTATCTTTAAAAAATTGAGTTGTAAAAAAATATCAGATGGATGATTTTAAAAATCAAATGTATTCTATAGAAGAATTTCTGGAGGTTGTAAAAAATAAACAGGATCGGAAAACATCTTTTGATCCGGAATATAATTATGCAGTTTACTCTTCAAAAGACGAGTTTGAACCCGAAATGAAAGTTTTTATTGGGGACCCTTTGGATATAGGAGGGAATGACAGCGAAATCTTGCCTGATTTTGTATATCATAATAAACTGAACTATATGTGTTCTGATGAGAATATTCAGGATGTGGTAGATCTTGCTTTCCGTCAGCATGCTGATATTACTTCTTCCCAGCTTATTAAAGCACTCAATCATTATCTTGAAAAAGATGATTTTATGGATTTTAAATAATAATAGCATTACATACTTTAAATGATGAACCTGGTATAAAAATATCAGGTTCTTTATTTTTAGGTACACTGGTCGGGTTAAATAAAAGTGCTCCGATGGACTTTCAAAGGTAAAATCTGATAAAAATTACGTTGAGCAAAATACGGTGCTAAGAAAATAGCAACGTTAAAAGTACACATCGTGAGCACCTGGCAGTATTTTTCTGTCAGGTTTTTTATTTCTTTTGTAAAAAATACTGTAACAATTTTTTTAAACGAAAACTAACTCTTTAGAGTAACAAATCATGACCTCATTAGAACAAGAGTTTATAAGTCAAATTGAACAGCATAAGGGAATCCTATTTAAGATTTCTAAAATGTACATGACTGAAAAGGATGATCGGGATGATCTTTTTCAGGAGATTACCTATCAGCTCTGGAAAGCATTTCCTGGTTTCAGAGGTGAAAGCGAATTTTCAACATGGCTGTACAGAATTGCTTTAAATACAGCCATTATTTTCCTCAAATCAGAAAAAAGAAGAAGCTTTATTGCCCATGAAGATTTTTCTAATCATATCATTGCCCATGAAGATTATGACTATCGCAAAGAAGAGCGCCTGGCTGAAATGTATAAGGCTATACATCAACTCAATCCCATTGATAAAGCTTTTGTGTTCTATTATCTGGAAGATTTTTCAGGTAAGCAGATTGCGGAGCAGATGGGAATCTCTGAAGGAAATGCAAGAGTGAAAATGAACCGGGCAAAAAATAAGCTTAAAGATATCTTAGGCCAAATAAAAACCAACAAACATTAAAATCAGTAATCCAATGAATATCGATGAATTGAAAAATACCTGGAATGAAGATATTATGGAGGAAACTCCTGAAATAAGCATAGAGCAAAGAAATAAACTGAATCTTCCCCTTGAAAAAATACGTAAAAATATGCGTGTGGAATTCTGGTGGGGAATAGGAATCTTTGTTTTCGCTTTTCTGGTTTGCTCAGTCTGCAGACCCTTTAAACTACAGTTGTATATAACAGTTTTAATTGCTTCCATGCTTATTGTTACCGTTTTCTTTTTCAGTAAGTTCTTTAAACTGTATAACGAAATCAGTAATCCTGTACCTAAGACTTACGACTCTCTGAAAGATCTTGTGATGCAGCTGAATCTGAATAAACAGTATTATCTATCATACTACATTAGTTTTGCACCGTTTCTGGTATGTGAGATCCTTATTGTTCTGGAATTTATCCCGTGGCCAAAACCTTTAAGTGAGCTAAAGATCGCAGTGATCCTGATTGGCTCTGTGATTGGAGGATTGTTTTTGCTCTATCTGGTAGGAAAATTGTGGTTTCACCGTTATTACGGAAGATACATGCAGCATATTGAAAACCTTTTGGAAGAGTTGAAAAGATAGAAAAGGTTCGGCGGGCTGAAGGCCCGCCGAACCTTTATACATTATTGTCCTTTATGATCTTTTTCTTTTGCGATTTCGTTTTTTATCCAATCCAGCTGGGGATCTTTTTTGTCAATAATATCCTGCATACTTTCAGTAACCACCACATCAGGAATAACACCCTTCCGTGAGTCTGAGAAATTGATATTAGGCTGTACGAGAAGTAACCCGATAGGAAACCTGATTTCCGAATTGGGAAGCTTTTGATAAGAATAAAAGCCAGCCACAGTTCCGTCATTGGCACCACCGGTTTCTTCACCCACCAGCGTTGCCCTTTTATCATTCTTAAGTTTAGCCGTAATAATAGAAGATGCTGAGAAGCTTCCCCCGTTGATCAATACAAAAACCTTTCCGTGGAAGGCTTGTTTATTAGGTTTTGTGGGTTTGTCAGCTTTCATTTTATAGAAAACCTTTCCGTCTTTTTTATAGGTACTGAAAGCCTGTGCGAAAAAATAACTTGGATAGGCAATACTTTTAAGAGCATATTCTAAAGGGTTGCTTTTTCTGAAATAATTTGTGCGCAGTGGAGTATCTCTTGATGTTACCTGGGAAGGCTTGATCAAAGTAAAAGGAGCATCTGCTAAATAGGAATACAGATTGTTGATCTCATAAAGAGAACCCCCGTAGTTATTTCGGACATCTATGATGAGGTAAGGAGACCGGGCATCATTGATCTTGGCAAATGTCTTTTTATAAAATTCATCAGAATAATCCCTGGAGAAACTTTGTACCTTGATATACGCAATCGTACTGTCTTTATCCAGAAATTTGAAACTTCTGTTATAAGAGTTGCTGGAAGCTACATAATCGTTCAGTTTCTTCTCCAGTGTCTTTTTCTGCATTTCCTTATCCTTCTCAAGATCAGAGTCAGATTTTGTTTCTCTGCTTAAGGTATACGTTCGTTTTTCTCCCTGATAAAGAGTTTCAAGCGTGGCTTTACTCCCAAAACCGTTCTCTGCAGTATAAAAATTAAAGAAAAGATCTTTTAAAAAATAAGGATGGAAAGTAGTATTGTCACCATCACTGCTGATCAGGCTTCTGTACTTCTTTATATAATCCGAAACTGGAACATTGTTGATGGATAAAATCTCTGTTCCGGGTTGTATATTTTCAATAGAATCTTTGTTTTGAATAATATACATCTGATCGCCTGATATATAATATTCAAAACGGCTGAACATTCCTTTCTGATGTTCCAGTTTTTTAAACTCCCTTTTGGTAAATTTCTTTCTGGGAATTCTCAATGAAAGATGACCTTCGCGGATTCCCGCTATGACAGGCTGAAGTTTAAAATAAAACTGAAGAGGAGTAAGTGATTCGGTAAGAGTCTGTTTAAGACTATCAAATTTATGATCCAGGTCTTTCTTGGAAATATACCAGTATAATTGAGGGTGCATTTGCTGTAATTTTGAATAAGCAAAGTCCACATCCTCTTTGAGTTGCTCCGGTGGAATACATGAGGCCCGCTGTTCGTTGTGTTTTCTTGTAGAGACACAAGACGAAAGTATTGCGAGAAGAAATATTACCGAATAATTTTTCAATAGATCTGAGTTTTTTAAGGTGCTAAAATAGAAAGTTTAAAATTAATCATAGCTTAAATGAGTAATAAATTTTCCAAAATACATGATAAATTTAGTTAAAAAATGCAGTAAAACAGAATATATTTTCATTTAAAAGTAAAAGTCAATACATTTGATATTTATTTGTACAGATGATTTATTGGATTATTACGACTGTAGCTATTCTGACGGTTACCTTTTTTATAGTGATCAATATGAAGGTGTTTGGCGGAGTGCCAAAAGGAAAGAGGCTGAAACGTATCAGGCAGTCGAAACTCTATAAAGAAAAACAGTTTCAGAATATCAGCCACACACCATCTATTACAGAAGGTTATAAAATGTCAAAAGTAACCTACGACTTCTTTTTAGGAAAAAAAGATCCGCTATTGAAACCTTTGAAAGAAATTCCCTCCATTCATACCGATTTGAAAAGCAGAGATAAAAACCAGGATGTGTTCATCTGGCTGGGACATTCATCTTATTATCTGCAGACGGATGGTATTTCCTTTCTGATTGATCCTGTATTGAGCGTGTATGGTTCCCCTTTTAAATACTTCAACAAAGCATTCAAAGGATCTGATATCTTTAAACCCGAAGATATTCCCCATATTGATTATCTGGTAATAACCCATGATCATTTTGACCATTTGGATTATCCTACTGTGAAGTCTATCAAAGACAGAACGGAAATGGCTATTCTGCCTTTAGGAGTAGGAGCGCATCTTGAGAGATGGGGGTATGCTGAAAATACACTTATTGAAGAAGAGTGGGGAACAGAAGTGGAACTGAAAAATAATCTGAAAATCGTATTTACCCCTGCCAGGCATTTTTCAGGCAGGAGAATCCGGCAGAATGATACCCTATGGAGTTCCTATGTTCTGATAACACCTTCAAAGAGAATCTTCTTAGGCGGAGACAGTGGCTATGATACCCATTTTAAAAAAATTGGCGAACAATACGGTCCTTTTGATTATGCTATTCTTGAGAACGGGCAATATGGAGAAGCGTGGAAGTATATCCACACAATGCCAGAAGATGTCATTCAGGCTGGTATAGATCTTAAAGCAGAGCGTATCATCCCGGTTCATGCAGCAAAATTTGCACTCGCCCTTCACCCATGGAATGAACCTTTACAAAGGATAACTGCTCTTGGAAAAGAAAACAGGTTGAATATCCTCACTCCTATGATTGGAGAGGTTGTAGATCTGAATCAGCATCAACAGAAATTTACAGCCTGGTGGGACCACTGATCAGGCATGCCAAATGTCTTTATATCTTACAGGATGATTTTCAAACTGTTGGCGTACAAAATCACATTCCGGGTCTACAAGCAAATCTTTTTCTTCTGCGTAACGTACCAGCTCATCCAGCAATAGTTTGGCGTATCCTTTTCCTTCACGCTCTTCATCAAGTTTCGTATAATATACAATAAGCAGCCTTCCGTCAACCTCTATAGACATATAACCTGCCTTTTTTCCATCAATAAGCAGCTGCAATTCATCCTGATATGGAGATACCTGAAACTTTATATTTTCCATGATAACATAAGATTTGGTTGATTTAAAATAATTTTGAGTACTTCCCAAAAACATTCTCTCCATTAAAATTACGAAATTAAATAATATGAAATAATAGTTTTCAGGAATCTTAACGAAATTTATAACATAATGTTTAAAAGATAAAAGATAAAAGATAAAAGATAAAAGATAAAAGATAAAAGATAAAAGATAAAAGAT
>JASLCD010000468.1 GCA_030146295.1 Chryseobacterium sp. | reverse complement strand
CGAATTTAACCCTTTTTAAGACATGAAAATCACAAAGATGCAGTTTAGAATAAATCTTACTATTTATTTTTAAATTCACTTTATTTATATTGAATTTCATCTTATTTTGATGCAAAATTATCTCCGCACAGCGACAGAACTTGTCGCATCACAAATAAAAAACAGATAAATCTTAATCAAAATATTCAAGTTCTATTACGAAATTATATCATATAAAAGAGCATATTTCAATTTGCTTTTTAAGCATTATACACAATCTGCATATCATCTTTAATCATTTGATCTTCAGCTATTGTCATGCTTTATTTTTATCGATATTTTTACTGTATGATGAGAAAAAACGATTACCGGAAATTAGCTTTTATGGTCACATTGCTGACTATTTTGTTGGTCTTTCAGAAGTACACCAGCCGCGAAAGAGAACCTTTCCCTGATGTAAAGTTCATTACAGCGTCTTCAAGTCTTGCGGACCTGTCCAGTTTTGATCCCAATACACTGGACAAAGATCAATGGCAGAAACTTGGATTTTCAGAGAAACAGACTGCAACAATTCTCAAGTATAAGGATATCGTAGGGGGAACATTCACATCAAAAGAGCAGTTGAAAAAATGTTATGCTATTTCTGAAGAGAAATTCAGTGAATTATCATCATTCATCTTACTTCCTGAAATATTGGAAAGAGAAAGTTCTAAAGAATATAAACATAAAAAAGAAATTATCATTTCAGGAAAATTCAATCCTGATCGGTTTTCTGTAAACGATTGGATCAAAATGGGTTTCAGCGAACGGCAGACAGGCGCTATTGTAAAATATAGAAATTATCTGGGAGGAAGTTTTATCAGTAAGGAAAAATTTAAAGAATGTTTTATCATCTCTCCGGAAAATTACAGCAAACTTGAACCTTATTTGCTGCTGCCAGCGAAAACTCCCGAAAGTTTCAAAAATTTATCGAAGAATAATGCAGTCAACACTAAGGTTCAATATCATTCTTTTGACCCTAATCAACTGGACATGGAGGGCTGGAAAGCCTTTGGATTTTCAGAAAAACAAGCCGTTACCATCATCAATTACAGGGATAGAAATCTACGGGGAAGTTTTAGAAGCCCGGAAGATCTGCAAAAGTGTTTCGTAATTTCTGCTGAAAAATTTCAGGAAATGAGGCCTTATATCAAACTCCAGGAAAAGCAACAGGAAAAAACAGATTTTTCAAAAACAGATCTCAATATGATCACTTTCAGACAGCTCATAGAATTTGGTCTGGATGAAAAAAGTGCCGGCTCTATCATTTGTTTCAGAAAAAAACTAGGAGGTTTTGTCAACAAGCAGCAGATCTTAACTACTTACAATATTGATCAGGATCTTGTACAAAAACTGGTTTCAACAGCACTGTTGAACACATCAGATGTACCTAAATATTCATTAGTGGATGCCCCTGAAGAATGGCTTAAAAATCACCCTTATTTCAAATATTCCGCAGATAAAATCATATTCTACCGAATCAGCAACCCTGATGATAAAAAAATATGGCGGTTTCTAAAACTAAAACCTGAGTATGAAGAAAGAATGAAATGGTATACAAAATAAAACAAATTCACATAACACAAAAATTACAAGGACTTAATTATTGTTCTCAAGACTAAAAAGGATTACTATATCTCCGGTAAAAACTATTATAAATTTTAGTGATGCATATAATTGCTGGGACCATTGGTTCCTTCAATTGATTCCGGCAGTATTCCGTATCGGCTGCGTAAATCGACTTTGCCTAAAGTATTTCCTGTGTTGATATCAATTACACTAATGGTTCCGGAATTTAAGTCAGGAATATCCAATAAGTTATTTTGTACGGCTACAACTTCTTTTCCTGATTTGGTTTTAAAGAAAGCCATATGATGAGCCCCTTTATCGGCATTGAAAGTCTTCAAAAGCTTGAGTTGGGGCAGATTGTTTATATCAAAAACAAGCACTTTTCCAGGGTTTGCAAAACTCACATAAAGTCTGTTGGAATCATCAATATACATTTCTAGCGCCCAGCCTACCCCCTGTGTACTTCCGTCAAAAACTTTATTAAAAGCATCATATTCTTTGGTTGCGGTATTGTATGGAGCCATCCAGATATCACCTCCAAGCATGGTTGTAGCAAGTGCATATTGTGGAAATTTGCCACGCAACAATAAAACTTCAACAGGAGCAGACATATCAGTGGGTGAATCTGCTACCTGATAAGTCTTCTTCAATTCATAGGTATTAAGATCCAATAAAGTACAGGTATTCCCCATTCCGGTCGTAAGATCCGGGTGAATCGTAGAGCTTACCATCATTAATCCTTTTTCTTCATTAACTGAGATACCATGAGGATACATGATAAACTTATTGGGATTAGCCTGAATGGGGGCTTTAATAGTCTTGATAAGCTGATTATTATTAGCGTTAAAAACACCTATACTGCCATCTTTCGGACCTCCTGCTCCTCCCATAAAAGTCATAAAATACCTTCCGTCATTCGTGAAAAACAGATTTTCTCCTACTGTATTCTCGCCAGTATCAATAGGAATTGCCTCAATTAATTTCGGCAATCCATTGGAGTCTTCTCCCGTTTTTATTTCATAGAGATAGCTGCCACCCAATGCTGTGGTGAACATTTTTTTCGCGTTTTGATTGTAATAAATATGGTGTGGTAATACCCCGATACCTAGCTCAAGCCTGCTGCTAATATTTCCAAAATTCGGGGCTTCAGGATCAAGTTCAATAACGGCAATTCCGTCTGGTAATCCTTTTAAACTCCTGTAATCAATGTAAAATGAGGAATCATGTGAATGGTCCGGATCATGCTCATTCAGACAATTAATAAACATTACCAAACTCACAAACAAAAGAACTATATTTAATTTCAGTTTCATGATTTTCAGTTTATAGTTATTACTATTATAAATATAATATATTTTTATTGAAAAATAAAATATATTACACTAATATGTGAAAAATCATTTAATACCTATAATTCAATTACCCTTCCAGTAGCCGATACCGGAAATATGAAAGAAAAAATTATTAAAGGATAATCTTAGTCGAATGTTTTGCTGGAATCTGAAAGCATAGAATTCAATGCACTCAATTCATCTTCTGTAAGATCTCTCCATTTTCCGATAGGGAGATCCAGTTTGATGTTCATAATACGAATTCGTTTCAGTTTTTTCACTTCATATCCGAGATATTCGCACATTCTTCGGATTTGTCTGTTGAGTCCCTGGGTAAGAACAATTCTGAAATTCATATCATCAATTTTTTCTACCACACATTTTTTTGTTACGGTATCCAGAATAGGAACTCCATTTCTCATTTTTTCCAAAAATCTTGGATTGAGCGGCTTATCTACACGAACGATATATTCTTTCTCGTGATTATTACGGGCTCTAAGAATTTTATTGACGATATCACCATCACTTGTCAGAAGGATCAATCCCTCACTTGGTTTATCTAATCTTCCGATAGGGAAAATTCTTTTCGGATGGTTGATATAATCTACAATATTATTTTTCTCACGTTTTGTATCCGTAGTACATACAATACCTACAGGTTTATTAAAAACGATATATACCGGTTTTTCCTGAGGCTCTCTGATAGGTTTTCCATCTACCTCCACAAGATCTTCATCAGAAACTTTGGTTCCCATTTCAGGAACCTTTCCGTTTATTTTGATTCTGCCTTCTTCCAAAAGCTTATCTGCTGCTCTTCTTGAACAGTATCCTACTTCTGATAAATATTTATTGATACGTGTCTTTTCCATTAGTCTTTACCGTAGCCGGTATAATTTTTAATTGCTGAAAATTGTAATTCCATAGCTCAACTCTATAATGGAAACTATAGATTTTCGGAAACTGTCAACTTCTAAAATGAGTCTACCTTTCTGGCTGATTCTTTTTCGAGAATGAAATTAATTTCCTGGCTCTATTCCCCAAAAATCAATTGAAACTAACAAAATGATTGAGCTGCTTTCCAAAACTTCAATGAAGGATGGCTTCAAAATTAATCGAACAGCATGATCCAATACAATGAGCGATATTTATTTTTTATAAAGTTCTATTTCAATCCGGTTTTGTTTCCAATGCAAAATTAGGCAAAAAATTACATCTGCCTACCCCTGTAATTCGACAGGTCATTTTATTGGATAATTAAGGAAAGAAATAAAGGTGGATTTTTTTTACAGATCCCCGAACCTGTACTCGTTATTTAAAAATTGATCTGTAGCATCTTCAATAGCATAATCTCCGATTTTGGTACGTCTTAGCTGTGTCAGGTAAGCTCCTACCCCCAACTCCTGTCCGATATCATGTGCGAGACTTCTGATATAGGTTCCTTTTGAACACCCTACCGTGAAACTCACCAAAGGAAATTCTATTTTTAGATCTTTAATATAATGAATAGTCGTTTTTCTGGACTTCATCTCTACTTCTTCCCCGGCTCTTGCAAGGTTATAAGCTCTTTCACCATCAATTTTAATAGCTGAATAAACGGGTGGTTTCTGTTCAATTTCTCCAACAAATTTTTCAAGAACTTCCTGTACTTGTTTTTCAGAAATGTGAGCAATGTCCTGATGAAGGATTTCAGGTTTTTCGGTATCGTAGGATTCTGTCTGTACGCCTATTTTAATCTCTGTCCAATATTCTTTGGGAGCATCCTGGATTTCCGGAATTTTCTTGGTGAATTTTCCACAGCAGACAATCAGAAGCCCTGTTGCTCTGGGATCTAAAGTCCCGGCATGTCCGATTTTAAATTTTTTAGGAAGATCAAATTCCCTTTTAAGTTTGTATTTCATTTTATTGACAGCCTGGAAGGAAGTCCAGTCCA
>JASLCD010000422.1 GCA_030146295.1 Chryseobacterium sp. | reverse complement strand
TATCAAGAAAAATGCTGATGTGTTTTACAGGACTTTTTCTAAGTTTCTTTCTGCTGATTCATTTCTTAGGGAATCTTCAGCTATTTTTACCACAAGAGCAGGCTCATCTTCAGTTCAATGCTTATTCACATTTTCTATCAGGGAATATTATCATTAAAATTGTTTCCTATATTTTGTATTCGAGTATTATTCTTCATGCTTTGGATGGATTAATTATTACAATAAAAAACAAAAAATCAGGGGCAAATTACCAGTCTGATCACCGCGGAAGAGCCAGCAAGTGGTACTCCAGAAATATGGGAATATTAGGAACATTAATTTTAATTTTTCTTGTCATTCACTTTCAGAATTTCTGGTATGTCTACAAATTTGGAAATCCACCTTTGGACGAAAATGGAAACAAAGACTTGTACATTTTGGTGGTCACTGTTTTTAAAGAATGGTGGTATGTCATTATTTATGTCATTTCAATGATTGCTTTATGTTATCACCTGATTCACGGAATTTACAGTGCCATAAGAACCTTAGGATTATTTCATCCAAAATTTGTGAAATGGTTTAAAGCAATAGGAATAGCTTATTCAGTGATTATCAGTATTGGGTTTGCTTTGATGCCAATTTATGTATTTTTTACTTACCGCTAAATTGAAAACTTATGATTTTAAATTCAAAAATACCGGAAGGACCATTAGAGAAAAAATGGGAAAATTATAAAAAAACAGCCAAGCTCGTGAATCCTGCCAATCGAAAAAAGCTGGACGTTATCGTTGTCGGCACAGGATTAGCGGGAAGTTCCATTGCTGCTTCTCTGGGCGAAATGGGCTATAATGTAAAATCATTTTGTTTTCAGGACAGCCCCAGAAGAGCACATTCCGTAGCTGCACAAGGCGGCGTGAATGCTGCTAAAAACTATAAAAACGATGGTGACAGCGTTTACCGAATGTTCGTTGACACTTTAAAAGGTGGAGACTTCAGAGCACGCGAAGCCAATGTTTACAGAATGGCAGAATGTTCTTTGAATCTTATCGATCAAGCTGTTGCACAAGGCGTGCCTTTTGGAAGAGAATATGGTGGTTACCTCAATAACCGTTCTTTCGGTGGTGTGCAGGTAAGCCGGACTTTTTATGCGAGAGGACAAACCGGGCAGCAATTGCTTCTAGGTGCCTATCAGGCTCTGATGCGACAGGTTGGAAAAAAAAGCGTTCAGCTTTTTTCAAGACACGAAATGCTGGATTTAGTAATGATAGATGGGAAAGCAAGAGGAATTATTGTCCGAAACCTAGACACCGGAGAAATTGAAAGACATGCTGCACACGCCGTTATTTTGGCAACAGGTGGTTATGGGAAGATTTATTATTTATCGACTTTGGCGATGGGTTGCAACGGTTCTGCCATTTGGAGAGCGCATATAAAAGGTGCATTAATGGCTTCCCCAAGCTGGATTCAGGTTCATCCTACTTCATTACCACAATCCGGAGATTATCAATCAAAATTAACTTTGATGTCAGAATCTTTGCGGAATGACGGAAGAATCTGGGTTCCTTTAAAAGAAAACGAAACCAGAAAACCCAATGATATTCCGGAAAATGAAAGAGATTATTATCTGGAAAGGCGATATCCTGCTTTTGGAAATTTGGCGCCGAGAGATATTTCATCAAGAGCTGCAAAAGAAAGAATTGATGCAGGTTTCGGAATCGGACCGTTAAAAAATGCAGTCTATCTTGATTTCTCGAAAGCGATTAATGAACAAGGAAAAGAAAAAATCCAGGAGAAATATGGAAATTTATTCGATATGTACCTTAAAATCACAGGCTACAATGCTTACGAAGAACCAATGATGATTTCCCCTTCTGCGCACTTTTCGATGGGCGGACTTTGGGTGGATTATGAATTAATGACTACAATTCCGGGATTATTTGCATTAGGCGAAGCTAATTTTGCTGACCACGGAGCGAATCGATTGGGCGCAAATTCTCTTCTTCAGGCTTCTGTTGACGGTTATTTTATTGCACCTTATACAATCGCCAATTATTTATCGAATGAAATTCATACCGGAAAAATTTCAACCGATGATATTGAATTTGAAAAAACAGAAAATCGAGTAAAACAACAAATTAAAAATTTCATCAGTATTAATGGGACAAAAACAGTTGATTATTTTCATAAAACATTGGGAAAACTCCTTTATGATTATTGTGGTTTAGCTCGAAATGAAGCGGGTTTAAAATACGCCATCGAAGAAATCCGAAAACTGAAACAAGAGTTTTATAAAGACGTCAAAGTTTCCGGACAAGGTAATGCAATGAATACAGAACTCGAAAAAGCAGGTCGTGTTGCCGATTATTTTGAAATTGGAGAACTGATGTGCTACGATGCTTTAACCCGTAATGAATCCTGCGGAGCGCATTTCCGTGAAGAATACCAAACGCCGGATGGAGAAGCTTTGAGAAATGATGCTGAATTTCAATTCATCTCAGCTTGGGTTTGGAAAGGCGAAAATAACGAGCCGGAACTCATTAAAGAACCTTTAGTTTTTGAAGAAATACAACCTACCGTAAGAAGTTATAAGTAAAACAGAAATTATGGATTTACATCTGAAAATATGGAGACAGAAAGATAATCAAAGTGAAGGCAAACTGGT
>JASLCD010000413.1 GCA_030146295.1 Chryseobacterium sp. | reverse complement strand
TTTGCAACAAGAAGTTTAAATGAAGACGGAAGCTGGAAAGACTTGACCGCTCAGAAAAATATTTCTTCTGATATTTCTCCTACTGCCGGGCAGATGCCAAGATTGTTAGGATTGGCTCAGGCTTCTACCATTTATAAAAGTGTAAAATTTGACGGTTCAGAAAAATTCTCAAGAGAAGGGAACGAAATTGCTTTCGGAACTATCGGGGATGCTTCTACAGCAGAAGGTCATTTCTGGGAAACTCTGAATGCAGCATGTGCACTTCAGGTTCCTATGATTGTTTCGATATGGGATGATGGATATGGAATTTCGGTTCCTACTAAAAATCAAAGAGCAAAAGCTGACATCAGTGAGATGCTAAGCGGTTTCCAGAGAAAAGAAGGGGAGAACCAGGGGTGTGAAATCATTCAGGTGAAAGCTTGGGATTATCCTGCATTATTGGATGCTTATGCTAAGGCAGAACATTTTGCAAGAACAGAAAGTGTGCCGGTAGTCGTTCATGTAATTGATGTTACACAGCCTCAGGGACACTCTACATCCGGATCTCACGAAAGATATAAAAATGAACAACGTCTTGCCTGGGAAGCTGAGTTTGACGGACTGGCAAAATTCAAAGAATGGATTCTGAACTATTCTATAGAAATTGATGGAAATGAAGAGGTGATTGCTACTGCTGAAGAGCTGGAAGCTATTGATGAAGAAGCAAAAAAGATCGCAAAAGCAGGACAGAAAACAGCTTGGGAAAACTATCAGAAAGCAGTTTCGGAACTTATTCAGTCTATCTTACCATTAGTAGAAAGCCTTAAAGGGCAGAATGCTGAAGTTGAAACATATATTTCTCAATTCAATAAGCTGGTTTCAAAAGCTAAAAAAGATATTTTCCATTTAGTAAGAAAAGCTTTACTGGTAACAAGAGGCACCAATTCTGCAGAAAGAAATCAGTTGATGCAGAAATACAATGAAGTTGCTGCTGTTGAAAAAGACAACTATTCTTCTCACTTATACTCTCAGTCTGAGTGGAAGTCTGAAAATATCCAGGAAATCAAGCCGGTATATTCTGACAGTTCTGAAGATGTAGATGGAAGAGTAGTGATCAGAAATAACTTTGACAAAATTTTTGAAAAATATCCTGAAACGTTAATCTTTGGTGAAGATACCGGAAACATCGGTGACGTCAACCAGGGACTGGAAGGAATGCAGGAAAAATATGGTGCTTTGCGTATCGCTGATACAGGAATCCGTGAAGCTACTATTCTAGGACAGGGGATTGGTATGGCCATGAGAGGTCTGAGACCAATTGCTGAAATCCAATACTTAGATTATGTTCTTTACTGTTTACAGGGAATGAGCGATGATCTGGCAACGGTACACTACAGAACGAAAGGAGGTCAGAAAGCTCCGTTGATCATCAGAACAAGAGGTCACAGACTGGAAGGAATCTGGCACTCAGGTTCTCCAATGGCTGGAATTCTGAACCTTTCAAAAGGTATTTTAGTATTGGTACCTAGAAACCTTACAAAAGCAGCAGGATTCTATAACACGATGCTTCAGGCAGACGAACCTGCGATCATCGTAGAATGTCTGAACGGATACAGATTAAAAGAAAAACAACCGGATAACTTAGGAGAATTCACTGTTCCTGTAGGGAAAATTGAAGTAACTAAAGAAGGAAAAGATGTTACTTTGGTCACTTACGGTTCTACATGGAGAATTGTAACAGAAGCTGCCAATGAATTGGAAAAATTAGGAATTTCTGCAGAAGTAATTGACATTCAGTCATTAATTCCTTTCGATTTATCTCACGAAATTGCTGAAAGTGTTAAGAAAACCAACAGATTAGTCGTGATTGACGAAGATGTGGAAGGGGGAACTACAGGATTCATCTTACAGCAGATCCTTGAAAAGCAGAAAGCATTCAGATATCTGGATTCTGATCCGTTGACGATCTCTGCAAATGATCACAGACCTGCTTATGCAAGTGATGGTGACTATTTCAGCAAGCCGTCTACAGACGATATGGTAGAAAAGATCTACGCAATGTTTAACGAAACAAACCCTCAGAAATATCCGGCGATATTCTAATTGGGATTTTAAATAAATTTTAAAACCGCTTCCTTTGGGGAGCGGTTTTTGTTTCTTAGAGGTAAGCATAAATTTGTAAATTTGAGAATTGGCCGCCATTTTTTTTAAAACTAATTAAATGAAAATAACTCAGCTTGTAATCTTATTCAATTATAAAAAAATTGCACTTGGGCTTTTGATTTCATTACTTCTTTTTATCCTGTCTTTTCAGATGAATTCGTCCCTATGGATCATAGTATTAAGAAGTTTCGGAAGCCTTATTATTTTAAATATAATCGCTTCAATTGCTGCATCATATATCCTCTATGATAAATCTGATTTGTATGAACCGGATAATCTAAGGGCGTTTGCAGACTGGGAGAAAATTGAAAATGCTGTTATAATTCATGCAAGCTTTGATCCTTTATCTGGAAAACTGGAAGAAAAATATCCGGATATAAACTTTACAGTTTGTGATATTTATGGAAACAGACATGAGCATGAAAGCGGGATTGAAGTTTCGAAGAAAACATTTCCACCCAATCCTAAGGAAATAAGAATATCACCGGATACGTTACCCTTTGAAAACGAATCGCAGGACATTATTCTGGCAGTCACTGCACTTCATGAAATTCTCGATTATCAGAAAAGAGTTTTGTTTTTCAAAGAAGCTAAGAGAATATTAAAGAAAGGAGGGGTGATCATTATATCGGAACAGTTTAGAGATCTTACCAATTTTATATTCTTTAACATCGGAGCTTTTCATTTTTTAAGTCAGAAACAATGGAAAGAATCAATTTCACCAGCAGCAATGGAGATAGTGGAAAATAAAAAAATCACTCCTTTTGCCAATATGTTGATTGTAAAGAAAAATTAGAATGACAGTTTCATAGAATTTCCTTTTTGTCATGTACTGCTGGCAATATATATTTTAATCCTTTTCGGCCAAAGTAATTCTCAGCTTATTCAAAGTATTCATCAAGGTAATGCTTGCAGTAAGCTCTACAATTTCTCTTTCGGTAAAATGCTTTATTAGTTTTGCTTTGGTGTTTTCCCAATCGTCTTTGCTGTAAGTCATAGCTTCAGCCCACGCTAAAACAAGTTTTTGCTGATCATTGAAGACATTGGTATGTTTCCAGCCGGGAAGTCTGTTGATGATATCCTGTTCAAAGCCAAAATCTGAGAGTTCTTTAGCGTGATAGCTGCAGCAGTAGGCACAACCATTAATTTGAGAAACACGCAGTTCCAC
>JASLCD010000384.1 GCA_030146295.1 Chryseobacterium sp. | reverse complement strand
AATTCACCTAAAGCCTCCTGAAAAGCGTGAAGCTCAGTAGGACATACGAAAGTGAAATCTTTAGGGTACCAGAATAAAAGAACTTTTTGCTGGTTGTTTACTGCTTCATCAAGGATGTTGATTTTAAGATCGTCACCCATTTCAGACATTGCGTCGATTGTTAAATTTGGGAATTTTTTTCCTACTAAAGACATAATTTTCTGTTTTTATATTTAAATTTCTAATGCAAAGATATGAAAGATTCATCTATCGAACAAACAAATATCGATAAATAAAATCTATAATTGTTTTTAGTGTGTTGTTAAATAAAAAAGCCCTGACAACAGGGCTTTTTGTTTATTTTAGTAACCAAATACTTCAGTTAGATTAAGTTTTTTTACCTCGCCTAATTTCTGCATATCGGCTTCATTTACTTTATCTTGAGAAGCAACAAGACAGTAGGTGTAGTTCTTGTTCTTCATTTCCTTATCATGGAATGAATTGATGTCTGCAAAAGACAGTTTTGGTGCCTGTTCATAGACGTTCTTTCTCATGTCAAAGTTGTTTCCAAGTCTTTGAGATTTCAGATAAGAGAAGATGATTCCGTCCTGAGTAATTCTTTCGGAAGCAATTGATTTTTTCAATCCGCTCTTGGCTGTTTCGAATAACTGCTCAGATTTTGGAAGGGTCGTTAAAAGCTCATTCATTGCTGTTGTAGACTCATTGAATTTGTCTGCCTGTGTTCCTACATATGCCATCACCATATCTTTGTCTGCTTTTTTGCTTGGAAGGGCAAAATAAGAATAGGTAGAGTAGGCCAGTGCTTTAGATTCTCTGATCGTCTGGAAAACGATAGATCCCATTCCGCCTCCGAAATAGTTGTTGAATAAGCTTACGGTAGGGGTAGTAGATGCATTATACTGATCAGAGTTTCTTACCCAGAAAACCTCTGCCTGTACCATATCATAATGAGCAAACAGTACTTTGTTTTTATCAGTCGGGATCTGAGCAAAAGTTTTAGACTTAGGAAGGTCTTTCAGGGCTGCAGGAAGTTTGTGAACAGGTTTTAAAGATGCTACCACCTCGTTTCCAGATTTCGGACCATAATACAATACCTTATGCTTGAAATTGAACAGGTCATGAAGGACATTAATCAGGTCTTCTGCTTTTAATGCATCAAGTTCAGCATCGCTCAATACATTGTTGAAAGGATTCTGTGCACCATATTGAGCATAGCTTCTTAATCCGGCCATGATGGTTCCTTTGTTTTGCTTTGCATTGGCTCTGGCTTTTTTCAGTCTTGTCTTATAAGCATCAAGAGCTGTCTGATCTGCCTGGCAGTTTTTAATCAGATCTTCAAATAAAGCAATTGTTTTATCGAAGTTTTCATTCAAACCTTCAAGAGATACATACGTTTCTTCATTTCCGGCTCCTACATTGAAGCTTGAAGCCAGTTTGTAGAATTCTTTGCTGATAACTTCGGAAGATTTGTCTTTAGTTCCTAGGTACTGAAGATATTCTGCAGCCAATGGAAGAATTTTGTTATTCCATTTTCCGGAATCAAAATGATAATACATTCTGAACAGGGCATTATCTGTATTTTTTACCGAAAGTACATCTACATCAGCTAATTTGGTTTTAGCAATGTCTTTGTCATAATTCAACCATACCGGAGCGATAGGGTTTTCAGGCATCTCATCAATCTTCTTAAGGAAAGGAGACTGGTCTTCTCTGTTTACAGAAACCGGAGTAATAGTCGGTTTGTCAACTTTTACAATGCTCTTATCTTCGCCTTTTCTTTTGTAAACGGCAACGTAGTTGTTATTCTGAAGATATTTGGATACGAAATCCATGATATCTTTTTTCGTCAGTTTTGAAATTTCGTCCACATATTCCAAAGATGCTTTGTGGTCAATGTCCGAAGTGAATTCATCCATCAGAATACTTGCTCTGGACGAATATTTTTCATCCTTCTGAATAATCCCTTTCTTTTCGTTGTTCACGATAGACTGGATGAGGTCATCAGAAAAATCTCCTTTTCTTAATTTATCAATTTCCTGTAGCAGAAGATTCTTTACTTCATCCAGAGATTGTCCCTCCGTTGGCTTCCCTTGTAAAAGTAATACTGAATAATCTTTTAGGGCATAAGACCCTGCATATGCTCCCAGTAATTTTTGTTTTTTTACCAGATCAAGGTCAATTAATCCTGCCTGTCCGTTGGTAAGCATATTTCCAACAAGGTTCAGCATTCTTGCATCTTTTGTAGAAGCTCCCGGAAATCTGAAACCAAGCATTACGTTTTCAGGATTGGGTCCTACAACCTCTTTTACAATAGGAGAGGTAATGGCTTTTTCCTGTCCTACTTTATATTCAGGAATCGCTTTAGGCTTCATGTAAGAGAAAGCCTTGTCTATTTTTGCAATTACTTCATCGGGATTAAAATCTCCGGACATAATGATTCCCATGTTGTTGGGAACATAATAATTGTTGTAATATTCTCTGATAGCGTGTAGAGAAGGGTTTTTCAAATGTTCAATCGTTCCGATGGTTGTTTGTTTCCCGTAGTTGTTGTTGGGGAAGAGGTTGGCAAACATCGTGTCGAAAACCTTATCTCCATCATCATCAAGAGATCTGTTTTTTTCTTCATATACAGCTTCAAGCTCGGTGTGGAAGAGTCTCAAAACCGGCTCTCGGAATCTTTCAGCCTGTACAGCAAGAAATTTGTCAAGAACGTTGGAGGGTACATCTTCTGTGTATACCGTTTGTTCAAAGGAAGTGAAGGCGTTGGTGCCGTCAGCTCCCATGCCAGCCATCATTTTGTCATATTCATTGGCAATTGCATATTTGGCTGCCTCGCCGGAAACCTTGTCGATCTCTTTGTAGATCTCTTTTCTTTTAGCCTCATCTTTAGTCTGGTTGTACTTTTCATAAAGAGCATCAATCTGGTCTAAAAGTGGTTTTTCTTTTGCCCAGTCTTTAGAACCGAACTGATTGGTTCCTTTGAAAAGCATATGCTCCAGATAATGGGCAAGACCCGTGTGGTCTGCAGGGTCGGTTTTACTTCCTGCCTTTGTGGCAATATACGTTTGTATTCTCGGGTCCTTATTGGTAGGGCTCAGAATAACTGTTAACCCGTTCTTTAAGGTGTAATACCTTGCGGAAGTGGGGTCATTGGTAACGTATTTATACTTATAGCCATTAGAATTTCCCTCCTTCCACTGGAAATCCTGGCCAAAAGCATGTCCTGCAAAACTTGCAGCGGCAATACTCGTTGCGATAGTTAGTTTTTTTAACAGATTCATTGCTGTTGTGTTTTATTTTGGGTTATTAATTTTGTTAGTTGAATGTCTCCAATAAATTTTTGATTCGCCTCATCGCTTCTCTTAAGTCTTCTTCAGAGGCTGCATAAGAGAATCTGATACATTCCGGGCTTCCGAAAGAGAATCCGCCAACACAGCCTACATGAGCATTTTCCAGAAGGAACATGGCAAAGTCGTCAGAGTTTTTAATTTCTGTTCCGTTCAGCGTTTTTCCGATATAGTGCGAAATATCCGGGAAGAAATAGAATGCTGCTTTAGGAAGCAATACTTTAAATCCAGGGATTTCTTTGATCAGTTCGTATACAAGATCTCTTCTTTCTTTGAAGGCATCAATCATGTATCTGTATTCAGAAGGATCTGTTTTCAATGCAGTGATGGATGCTCTCTGTGCCATTGTATTGGCTCCGCTGGTCATCTGTCCCTGTACTTTTTCGCAAGCTTTTGCCAGCCATTCCGGACATGCAGAATATCCGATTCTCCATCCTGTCATTGCAAATGCTTTTGACATTCCGTTGATCACGGCTGTCTGTTCATACACTTCAGGAAACTGAGCAATAGAAGTTGTCTTTGTTTCGTAATTGATATACTCGTAAATTTCATCAGAAATTATCGTTACCTGAGGATATTTGGCGATAACTTTTGCAATAGATTTTAATTCGTCATAAGTGTAATAGCCTCCCGATGGATTGCATGGTGAACTGAAAAGTATTGCTTTGGTTTTTTCTGTAATAGCTTCTTCAAGCTGCTCTGCCGTCACTTTAAAATCAGTCAAATAAGAGGTAGGAAGCATTACGGAAGCACCACCCATCATTTTTACCATTTCATCATAGCTCACCCAATAAGGAGCAGGAAGAAGAACTTCATCACCATCATTGATAATGGATGCCAGAACATTCAAAATGGCTTGTTTGGCACCATTGGAAACACAGATTTGAGTAGGTTTATATTCCAGGTTATTATCTCTCTTTAATTTGTAAGCAATAGCCTCACGAAGCTCCAGAAATCCCGGAACAGGAGAGTAATGGCTGTAATTTTGATTGATAGCATCGAAAGCAGCTTGTTTGATATTGTCCGGAACGTCAAAATCCGGTTCGCCAAGGGTTAAGCTGATCACATCTATTCCGCTGGCTTTCATTTCTCTGGCTTTGTTAGACATTACAAATGTCTGTGAGTATCCTAATCTTTTTACTCTATCTGAAAGTTTATCCATGTACTTTTTGAATTTTAACAAATATATAATAAAAACGTCTTGCAGAGATCATAAAAGTAGTTTTGCTTAGAAGATTTTTGTCAGGTTTTGACCTTGTTTTTATATTTCATAAGTGATTCTGTTTCTTTACGATATAGTAATTGTCGATAAAATGCAGATAATGCGGTTATCATCGAAAATAAAATAACTTCTGAAGCTGAGGGTTTTGTATCTTTAAACAATCTAAGATCTATCCTATGAAATATTCCGTTTTTTTATTGCTGATTTCCTGTTCTGTTTTTTCCCAGAGACATCAAGATGTTGAAGTGAAGAAATATGTGTCTCAGGTGAATGAAGATTCGTTGAAATCATACATTGGCAAACTGGTAAGCTTTGAAACCAGACATACTTTGAGTGCCATAGATGATCCAAAACAGGGAATAGGAGCCGCAAGAAACTGGGTTATTGCAAAATTCAATGATTATGCTAAAAATTCAGGAGGAAGAATGGAAGTATACCTTCAGCAGGAAGATCTCCAGCCGGATGGAAAACGGATTGATAAAGCAGTCAGTCTTGGAAATGCTGTTGCTTTTCTGAAAGGTACAGATCCTAATGACAAAAGAATCTTCCTGATCGGCGGACATCTTGACTCAAGAGTTACAGATGTGATGAACAGGACTTCAAAAGCTCCGGGAGCCAATGATGACGGCAGTGGAGTAAGTGCCGTTATAGAATCTGCCAGAATTCTGAGCAGGTCTTCGTTTCCTGCATCCATTATTTTTGTGGCTTTTTCCGGGGAAGAGCAATCTTTGTTGGGGTCTAAGCAATTGGCTGAAAAAATTAAAAGAGAAAATTTACAGCTGGAAGCCGTCCTGAATAATGATATGATTGGTAATCCCAAAGCAGGAGAAACGGGAGAGATCAATACCCGCATCCTCCGTGTGTTCAGTGAAGGTCTGCCATATAAGGATCTGGATAAAAAGGCGATGACAATAAGAAATCTGGGTTTTGAAAATGACAGCGAATCCAGGCAGCTGGCAAGATATATCAAAGAAATTACAGAGCAGTACATCAAAGGACTCGAAATAAAACTGATTTACAGAAATGACAGGTTTTTACGTGGAGGAGACCATACCAGCTTTGTAAATAACGGTTTTCCTTCCGTAAGACTTACCGAGTATTATGAAAACTACGATCATCAGCACCAGGATATAAGAGTGGAAAACAATAAGCAATATGGAGATCTGCCTGAATTTATAGATTTTAAATACCTGAAAAAAAATGTTGCTGCCAATATTGCTGTACTGGCCAGTCTTGCAAAATCTACTTCAAAACCCGAAAAAGTAGAGATGGACGTTAAAGAGCTCACCAATTCTACAACCCTGCATTGGGAAAAGCCAAAATCCGGAACTCCGGCAGGATATTATGTGCTGGCACGGGAAACAGAAAGTCCCTTCTGGCAGAAAAAAATATTTACAACAGGGCTTTCCATTAAAGTTCCGCTGTCCAAAGACAATTATATTTTTGGTGTACAGACCATCAGCCAGTCCGGAAACCTGAGTGTAGCTGTAATTCCGGGTATTGCAAAGTGATGAAGCCTGTTAAAAAACCGTGATCAGAGCCAGGCAGGGAAAAGTAGATTTGAATACAAGAGAAATAAAACTTATTTTTGCCGTTTATAATAATTCACATGTCTGCATCGTTACTATTAAAATATTTCCCGGATCTTACTGAAAAACAGAAAGAACAGTTTTCTCAATTGGAAAATCTGTACAATGAATGGAATGAAAAGATCAACGTAATTTCCAGAAAAGATATGGAATCGCTGTATGAAAAGCATGTTCTGCACTCTTTGGGAATTGCAAAAGTGATGGAATTTGCTCCGGGAACCAAAGTTTTGGATATCGGAACTGGAGGTGGTTTTCCGGGAATTCCTTTGGCGATCCTGTTTCCTGAAACAGAATTTACTCTCATTGATTCTATTGGTAAAAAAATCAGTGTAGTACAGGCTGTAGCAGAAGGGGTAGGATTGACCAATGTAAAGGCGATCCACGGAAGAGCAGAAAAACTGAAAGATAAATTCCACTTTGTTGTCAGCAGAGCGGTAACCCAGATGCCGGAATTCTTAAGATGGCTGAAAGGAAAGTTTGAAAAAGAACAGTTTAACTCTAAACATAATGGGATTTTATATTTGAAAGGCGGAGATCTTGCAGAAGAGCTCGCCGGAATTAAATGTGAAATTTTCAATCTTAAACACTATTTTGATGAAGAATTTTTTGATACTAAAAAAGTGGTTTATGTATCAAAAGGTAATTTTAATTCCTGATTTTATGTGATTGAGGAATAATTTTTGCTAAATATTTATTAATAATCAGAAAATTAAAGGTTATGAAAAAACTTTTAAATATTGGATTTTCAGTATTACTGTTTAGCGGGCTTCTGGTTTCATGTAATGATGACGATTATCATACCATTGAATCTATCGGTAAGATCAAAATAGACAGCGTAAAAATCGTCAATGATACCATGGCCATTTTTACCATACAGAGCATAAAAACCTATTCCACCTATCCGTCTCATTGTGATGGATTTTATGGCTATGATTATATTTACAATACTAATCTTGAAAGAACAGTTACTGCCTACAAATACATTACAAACGGACCTTGTACGCAGGGAAGTTATGTAGGAGCCAGTCAGATCAACTTCAGCCCGCAGAGAAAAGGAACCTATACTTTTAAATTCTGGAATGGTGGAAATAACTGGATTACCAAAACAATTGTAGTGGAATAATGAGATTGACTTTTGTATTGTGTTTATTGGCAGCTCAGGCTGTATTCGGGCAGGAAATTATCTGGAAGGAAAGTAAAAAGCTGACATGGGATAATTTTAGAAGTCCCGTCAATAAGAAAAATAATCCCGATGTAGCAGCATATACCCATTGTGGCTGGGAGTATTCTGCCATAAAATCCTCCAACCCGAAATCACCGGTTACCATTACAATCAAAACAATATTTAACGAAGATAAATCCTGGAAAGACAGCAAAAGAATGGATGACTATATTCTGCTGCATGAGCAGAAGCACTTTGATATTGCAGAATTATTTGTGAGAAAATTCAGAAAAATAATTGCTGAAAAGATCAGAACATCAGGTGATTATAACAAGTACTTCAAAGCTATTTATGATGGAATATCTTCTGATTATAAAAACTTCCAGATGGCGTATGACAGAGATACCCGTCATGGAATAGATAAAGAAAAACAGGCCGAATATAATGCGGCTATTTCTAAAGAACTAGACAACTTAAAAAGCTACCAAGCCCTTGAAATTCCTCAATAAGATCATTCACGAACTACTGGCACAAAACACGGACCTTTCTGCGTTTAATATCATTCTGCCGGGAAAACGTCCCATTGTATTTATCAGACAGATTCTGGAGGAAAATAATTATTCTGGGCTTCTTCCCAATTTTTTTACCATAGAAGAACTCATCAATGCAATTGCTGATCAACAGCCGATCCAGGGGATTCCGCTGTGGCTTTTCTCTTTTGATGTGTACAGAAGCCTGAATCTTATTCCAAGAGATGATTTTTCAGACTTTTTGAAGTGGTTTCCAACGCTGCAGAAGGACTGGGATGATATTCTCAAATTTTCAGACAGTGATCAGGCTGTTTTGCAGTATATGTTTGACGAGGAAAGGATCAAAGAATGGGCCCAAAACCTTGGGGAGGATGAGAATGTTCCAAGAAAAAAGTTTCTTAATTTCTGGCAGAATATGAACGTTTTTCTCCCTGTTTTAAAGGAGAGACTGCAGGAAAAGAACTGGGCGACTTCCGGAATGATTCATGAGGCGGCCAAAGCTAAGATTGCTGATTTTGCTAAAGATACCAAAGAAGAGTTCGTTTTTTGCGGGTTCAATGCCTTTACTCCGGTGGAGGAAAAGCTGGTAAGAAGTCTTTTAAAATGGAATAAAGCTCAATGTTTCTTTCAGGCAGACCGCTATTACTTCGATGATGAGAGACAGGAAGCCGGAAAGTTTCTGAGAAACCATAAAACATGGAAAGAATTTGACGAAAACAAAACTTTCCAATGGATAGAAGATGATTTCAACCAGCCCAAGAAAATTAAGGTGTACGAAGTATCCGGGAATGTAACCCAGACCAAAGTACTGCCTGAAATTTTTAAAGAGATCAATAATAAAACCTATTCCAATACCGCAGTCGTCTTGCTGGATGAAAACCTTCTTCCTGCAAGTCTGGATGTAATGCATGGTGTCAATAATCTGAATATTACGATGGGATTCCCATTGAAAAACTTATCGTTCTCCAATGCTGTAAAACGTTTGTTTTATCTTCAGAAACAACTTGAAAAAAATAAATCCTCCTATTACTACAGAGATGTTTTTCCGATCTTGGAAGAGCTTCCTAAATCTACCGAAGATGAGATTGTTATCAATGATTTCAAAGCCAAAGTAGAAGAACGGAATATTGTTTACATTTCTAAAAAACTTCTCCATGAACTGCTCGGCGGGTTGTCGTATTTTAACCTTCTTCAGAAAGCCGCCGGAACCAATCTTTATCTGGATATGCTTATCGCGTTCTGCCAGCAGGTAAAATGGCTGGAAATAGACGATATTCAGTATGAAAATGTTTCTCACTTTGAAAATGCATTCAGGATTATCAAAAACCAGCTGACTCCCTACAATATTGAGATCAAAATGGAGACACTGGAAATTCTGATCAACCAGCATATCAACTCTGAAAGTATCGATTTTCAGGGAGAGCCGTTGAGGGGACTGCAAATCATGGGATTGCTGGAAACCCGTCTTCTGAATTTTGAAAACGTTATCCTGCTGTCTGTGAACGAAGGCAAGCTTCCGCTTGGAAACTCTCAGAATACCTACATTCCTTTTGATATCCGAAGATTCTTTGATCTTCATACGTTTCTGGAAAATGACAGCATTTATGCCTATCACTTTTACAGGCT
>JASLCD010000362.1 GCA_030146295.1 Chryseobacterium sp. | reverse complement strand
CCAAATGTTGTAAGACTAAGAAGATTACCTAATGTGTTGAACATAGTACAAAATTACCTTTTTTTCTTCAGATAATAAAGTTTCTGGATTTGTTCTATTTATCATTGTTTTTGATAGTATTGATAACCTTTTGGGCTTCCTTTTTTTCTTCTGGAGTCATTTTTTTCCATATAAATCCTTTTTTGAGATCCTTTTTATCTGAGAGCTGAGGGAAAATACCTGCTTTTACATCGTCAAAGATATAGAATGGGGTAACGGCAGGAAGAGGAGTATCAAAACTATAAGGGTAGTTGCGAGAAACATTAAATTTTAAATTCCCGACTTTAAATGTATCATACTGATGGTATTCATAAGTAGAAGGTTTATAAAGCTGTTCTTTTTCAAATCCTGTCATAAAACTTCCTACCCTGAAACTTGGAATATATTTTTGTATCAATGCCGGAAAAGATAACATTGAAATGAAAAATAAACTAAGGGCTGAGAAAACCAAAATGGATTTCTTCTGATTAAAATATTCATGAAACATAACAAAGAATACGACGAAAAAAACATCTATGAAAAATCTGTATTGGGCTGAAAATGCAAGGACCAATATACTTTTTATCAACAATGAAATACAGATGAGAGTGATGAGCTTTCTCTTTTTGATCCAGGTAAATACAGAAAATACAGCTAAACTCAGAACAAAAAGGATATTAATTTTTGATTTGATTCCTTCAAGAGAGAACCAGTTTTTAACATGATCTGCTGTTGAGAACCTTTGAATCTCCTCATAGGTATACTGCATATCATAGGTCTTCATGATTGCAAACTGTGACGAAATTTTTAAAACTTCAGTATTAGGTTTCCAGGATACACCCAAATCACCTATTGCCACAGGGAAAACGGGAAAACCGAATGTCCATATATTTTTAATAAAGAAAAGGAAGAGAATCAGAATTCCTAAACATAGTGGTTTGAAATTGCTGTTGAAGACAAAAACAGAACTTAAGAATACTAATATGGGCAGCCATATCATAGTAGGTTTTATTGCAAAAACAAAAACTGAAAAGGCAAAAAGCAGAGTCGTATTTCTGTTTCCGGCTATGAGTTCATTTAAAATAATCAGTGAGAAAATAATGACCGGAAGATCCGGACTTGGAGACTGAGAAAAAAGTAATAAGACCGGTATGAAACAAAGATGCATCCAGTTTTTCTTTTCGATGATATAAATACTGTAAATAATGAGTAATACAGCATTGATTCTTAAAAACGGATCAGAAAAATTGGAAAATCCGGCCTGAAAAATATGCCATACAGACATTTGCCCCAATGTAAGATCTACGTTTGAAATTCCTTTTACCAGTCCATATTCTTTAAGCCATTGAAGGGTAGGGATATAATAACCAAAATGATCTAATATGTAAGGATAATAAGAACCCGCAAGCATAATAACAAGAATGGCAGCACTAAAGAGTATAAAATCTTTCTTTGAAAATTGATAAAACTCCTCGTAGAGCTTATGCTTAAAGAAAAAGAACAAACCCAATATTATTGAAACTGTTTCTACATAGATATCCAACGGAATGAAAAAGGAAATAAGTGTCCATATCAGGCTTATTCCCAGGATTCCGGATAGAATTTTTCCCGCGATTCCCTGAAACAGAATTCCGGATACATTTCCCATGATTTTCCCCCAGCCCATTAAGACAGGAATGATGAAAATTGAAGAAAACAGAATCAATAGCATAAAAAAAGATTGCTTAAAAATAAGCAATCTTTATATTTATTGTGAAAATATTTATTAACGAGGCTGTACCCTCCCGTCTTTTCTGTCCTGTGATCTACCGATGGTATATCCCGTAGCGCCTCCTACAACACCACCAATTACAGCTCCAAGTCCTCTGTTTTTCTTAGCGATCAGGGCTCCTGCAGCAGCTCCACCTACCGTACCAATGACGGTTCCTTTGGCTGCTTTACTCCAACCTTTTTTCTGGGTGGTTCCCTGTGAAGTACCACTTCCGTTATTGGCATAACTTCCGTTGCTGCTTCCTGATGAACCGGAATTTGAGTTTCTGTCTCTATATACTGTTCTTGTTTCTCTGATTACCTGCGGTCTTGAATTATTTTCAGCAGCAGCTCTTGCTTTTTTAGTTTCAGATATACTATCTGCTTTTTTCTGGGCTTCATAGACCAGTTTTTCCTTTTCAATGGCCAGTTTTTGTTTTTCTATTTCAAGTTGTTTGGCTTGAAATTCAAGTTTCTGTACTTCCAGTGACTTCTCGGCAGTTCTGTCATCTTTCTTGCAGGCCGTCATTAAGAGGACGGAAAAAAAACCTGCTAATACTATCTTTCTCATAATTCAAATTTTAATAAGATAAAGCCAAAATGACTTTCATTTAATTGTATTTTCAATTATGAAGCCAAATTTTAGTTAATGAGTGTTAAAATTGATAAAGCGAAAGTGAATTAATTTTAAATGCCGATCAATTTTATATTAATGATGGGGGTTCTATGCATTTGATGTCGAAATTTAGTTTTATGTTAAATAATTCTTCAGGAAAAGGAAAACAGATTCTTTAGGTAAAATCTCTCACGGGTATTTCGTGTTATTCCAAAAGCGTCTGGCATATTTGTAAATTTTAGTTCATTGATAGTTTTTACTCAATTCATATAAGTTGACTACATTTGAGTACCAAATTACTTTTTAATATGAAAAAATCAATTTTTACGGCATCAGCATGTATTGGGCTGCTGGCTGTGGTAACGTCATTTTCCTCTACGGAAAGAATCGGGAATAACACAACCTGTTCAGAAGTATCCGATACTGCTCCCAAGACACAGACTTATAAGATCCGTTATGGTCTTCTTTCAAAAAGCGGTGCAAAAATTCTTTCAGGAAATTACGATGTAGGAAGTTTCCTTGCTGAAAATATGGTTACCGGAGAAGTATATGATACTTATTACAGTGGCGGGTTTCAGTCGGTACCACAATATTATAATGGTCTTCCGGCCGGAACTTATACTTTTTCTGCTATGCAGGGGCAAGGTGGCTGGGTGGGATATGGAACGGTAGTTGCTACAGTTTCGGACGCGCAGGTAGATTCGGATGGATATATTACCGTGTATATTCCGATCATTTGGGAAGAGTAGGCTTGTGGGCAAGAAAATATTTAACTACATTTACCCTTTCCAGAAATAAGGATTTTTTTAATCATTAATCAGCTATTTGTATTTTTTTATTTTGTTTTTGTAAATTTTATATTTAATAAAAACTATTTAATCGTTACAATTGCGTAAATTATTATTAATTCAATCTTCGGGATATAACTTGATTCTTATAGAAAGTATTCATTCTTCAGTTCCATGTTATATGGTATTCTTCTACTGAGGAATTGCCATGGTAAGGGTTGCGTTGAATGATTCTACAATATTCTGTTTGGATTTTTCTAAATAGATTTTTTTCATCATTTGTGTTTTTTAGGCCTCCTTCAGGAGGCCGTTTCTTTTTGGGTGAGTTTAATCAACGCTTTATGATTTTACTCATATAATAATAGGAAGGATGGTGGTATCTTTGGGTATAAGAACATTTTCATTCCATATTTATCAAAAAGACTCCTCAAACTGGGGAGCCTTTTGTATTTATATATTATCTAAGGTGACTTTTATTTTACTGATTAAGCGGTGCATTTTGTTGGTCTGATACCTAAGGAGGTTATAAATTTCCTGCGAATTTGTGAAAACCTCAGGAACCCTCTTATTGTTGATTGTTTTTATTCCCCGTCTTTTCATCGTATCATGTATCACTCTTGCAAACGATTCTTTTGCACTTTGTTTTGCTTTATCCTGGGAAATTCCGTCCGAATGCAGTCTGTATAAGTATAAAGGTTCTTTGATGAATTTAGCTTCTCCCTGTTCCAGTATCTTTAAATATAAATCCTGGTCTACTGCATTTTTTAAATTAGGATTAATTCCTTTTGTTCTTGAGTATGTTTCTTTTTTAAATGCAAAGAAGTGGGCGAACTGAATAGGACAGTTGAAGAAATGACGGTTGTTGTAAATCTGCTTGGTGCCGGCATAGACCCTTTCAGGAATAAGGTTTTCATCACAAAGCATCATTTGGGAATAAACAGCTGCAAGATCATCTTTGTCAATAAATTCCTGAACAGTCTTTTCTAATGCTTTCGGATAAAGGGCATCATCCGGATCCAGAAAAGCACACCAATCTCCCTGAGCATAGTTCATACAGGCAGCTTTTGTAAAGCCACAACCTTTATTGATTGCATTATGATAGAGTTTGAATCGGGAGTCACCTTGGATCAGGGATTGTATGAGGTCTACTGAATGATCCGTTGAGGCATCGTCAATAATAATTACCTCCCAGTTTTTATAGGTTTGATTGATTAATGAATCATAGCATTCCTTGAAATACTTTCCATTATTATAGTTGGCTATAAGTATAGAAAAATTTATCACGTTATTTTGAATTAATCATGTAAAATTATAAAATAATATAGGTGAAAAACATAATCTTGATCATAGTATATCTTATATTTTTTGTTATATTTTAGGATGTATGATCGTGAATTATACTTTAAGCACTGTTTGTCAGTGAATAAGCTTTAAAATAGGAGGAAGGGTAAGAATTGCAACAGTATTGTTTATTGTCTTTTTTTGAGAAATATAGTCTGGTAGCTGGATGGCTTTCAATTTAAAAGAAATAATAATTTTATGATTATACTCATAAAATAAAAAAAAAGAGTGGTATACCTTTGGCTAAGAATTAATAGATAAAATAATTTTTATCTCTGATATAAAATTTTTTTTCATCATTTGTGTTTTTTGAGGCCTCCATTTTTTTTGGGGGCTTTTTGTATCATGAATCTCGAAGAAAATTTAAAGATCAAATCGTATTCTGCCCTCAAAAGGAGTATCCCAGATGATAAATATTTTGTCGTTTAATTTTCGCAGGGGAGCCTGAATAATTTCATAATCTCCTTTTTCGGTTAGTCTTTCTACAATAAGATCCGAACCCTCACCTATTTCACTTATTTTATATTCCAACTGATATTCTTTTTCACTGCTTTTCGTGAAATCTTCTTTACTGAAAATTTTTTGTGCCATGATGATTTAAATTTATTGGATTGATTTATATGAAGAATAATTTATGCCAATTTGGTGAGAATTTAGTTTTTTTTGATGGCCGGGGAAGTATTGGGAAATTTTATTTCCCGAATGTGAATTTTATTTTATCAAATTGTAAATTATTTTATTTTTAATATTTTTGCCGGCACTTTGGATTTATTTGAATTAATTATAAATAATTATGAAGTGGTTTTTAAAGTATCAATAAAATAGGTTTAAAATGCTAAAATGGCAAAATGAATGCCGCCGGAATAAATTAGTTTTTTTTATCAAAATTGGCATTCTTGGCACGATTTTTCAATATAGATATGTAACTCATGTTTAATTTGAGTTTTCATGGTTATTAGTTTTTATCCTCGGAATTTCCGAGGATTTTTTTTTGTGCTCACATAACCTGATTATCTGTATAAATCGAATAATCCTCTCTTTTATCATCATCCTTTCGCATTTGTTACCATGTTTTCCTTGAAATGGAGGAGTTTGTTTTAACAGAATGAATGTTTGTGAATTTCGATTGAGAGAATAATGATGATAACTGTTTATGGATTTGAAATAAAAAATCCCCGCTCAATGAGCAGGGATATTTGTTATGGTAAGTTGGATAAATCATCTAATTTGCTTTCCAAAGAAAGTATCTGGCCGTTATCATACTGGTCTTTTCTGTCGAGCAGATACCCTAGATAAATGATAAGGGAGTCAATATGCCTTCTTGAAATAAAAATATTTTCTTTTTGAATTTCTTCTTCTATTTCTTCTACATATTCAATTTCTTCATCATCCGATCTGTCCTGTAATTCTTTTTCGTATTGTAGAGCAGCCAATATCAGACTTTTTTCTTCAGAAGTAAAATGTATCATCAGTATTTGATTTTAGTCATACTAATATACAACTATTTTACAGCCTTAGTAAAAAAAGGCTTGAGGCTGTTATTCTTTGGATTCTCTAATCCCTTTTTTAACCGCATGCTTTATTAATTGATAAAAGCCGTAAATACCACAGAGACCCATTAATAGCAAGACGATTGCAGAAATTATAATATGTGTTGATGATATAAGTAAAAGCATGGTTCGTTTTTTTAGGAAATAGATTAGGATTATTTTTACAAATATAAAAATATACACGTGATATACTGTATATCCGTAAGGAAAAAGGGGAGGTTTTTTTGGGAGGATAAAAACAAAAAAACCTCTAAGGTATTTAGAGGTTTTTTTTGAGGTACCTAGCGGATTCGAACCGCTGTAGATGGTGTTGCAGACCACTGCCTAGCCGCTCGGCCAA
>JASLCD010000345.1 GCA_030146295.1 Chryseobacterium sp. | reverse complement strand
AAGGTACTTTCCACGCAGGTCAGATGATTGAATACGGAACCAACGTAGTAGGAGGAGTAACTCCGGGCAAAGGAGGATCTGAGCACTTAGGAAAACCTGTATTTAATACAGTAGCTGACGCTGTTGAAAAAGCTGGAGCTAACGTAAGTATCATTTTCGTACCACCTGCATTTGCTGCAGATGCTATTATGGAAGCTGCAGAAGCAGGTATCAAAGTAATCGTATGTATTACTGAAGGTATTCCTGTAGCAGATATGGTAAAAGTAAAATCTTATATCGCTGACAGAGACTGTAGATTAATCGGTCCTAACTGTCCGGGAATCATTACTTCTGAAGAAGCTAAAATTGGTATCATGCCAGGATTCGTTTTCAAAAAAGGTAAAGTAGGTATCGTTTCAAAATCAGGTACCCTTACTTATGAAGCTGCTGACCAGGTTGTAAGAGCAGGTTACGGTATTTCTACTGCTATCGGTATCGGTGGTGACCCAATCATCGGAACAACAACAAGAGAAGCATTAGAATTATTCATCAACGACCCTGAAACTGAAGCTGTTGTAATGATTGGTGAGATCGGTGGTGGTCTTGAAGCTGAAGCTGCAAGATGGTACAAAGCAAGTGGTTCTACTAAACCGGTTGTAGGTTTCATCGCTGGACAAACTGCTCCAAAAGGAAGAACAATGGGACACGCAGGTGCTATCGTAGGTGGTGCTGAAGATACAGCTCAGGCAAAAATGGAAATCATGAGAGAAAACGGTATCAACGTTGTAGACTCTCCTGCTGACATTGGTGCTACTGTAGCAAAAATTCTAGGATAACATAAAACCACAGCATATGAAAAAACTTTTATTAGCCTCAGCTTTGACTCTTTCCGCATTATCCTTTGCACAGGTGCAGTGGAATAATACAAGATTTGGTCTTACAGCAGGTTTAAACTACTCCAGAGTAGCCAATGCCCACAATCCCTCTGGCCCAAGATATACCTTTCAAGGTGGAGCTTTGGCTTTGATCCCCGTAGGGAAGGCAAACCAATTCTTTATACAACCCGAAGTCCTGTACTATGGTGCTGGAGAAACCGGGAAAGATAAAGATGCTAAAGGAAAAGATGGTTATGACGCAGTATATGCCAACAACTATCTGAGTGTACCACTTTATTTCAAAGGATACTTTTCAGAAGCTGAATCGGAATTCTTTGGATTGATTGGACCTAGATTTAACTTTTTAGTAAGTCAGGATGTAAAGAATGCTCCTATAGGCAGACCTTATTATGATCCGGACGTTACTGATCCTACACAGCCGCCGGGAGTAAACGGAAAAGCAAAAAGCTTTAACTGGGGACTTGGACTAGGCGTAGGATATAGCTATAAGAGACAACTCGAAGTAGCTTTGAAATATGATCTAGGACTTTCTGATACTTACCCTGGTCTTGTAAAAGAAAAGGGAGGTACTGATAAGAAAAAATCAGAACAGGTAATTGCACTTACCCTAAGCTATATATTCAAATAGACTATCTCAGAATATAAAAAATCCCGGAAACATTTAGTTTCCGGGATTTTCTTATTATAAAATTGTAAAAAGGCTAATGAATATAATTCATTCCTTAGCTTTTTTTATCCTTTAATCCACTTCCAAAGCTCTTTTAACGTAGCTTTATTACCATACATCAGAATACCTACACGATAGATTTTTCCGGCCAGGAAGATCATGAAAATGGTTGTTGCCAGCAATAATACAATAGACAATACGATTTGCCATGCCGGAACTCCAAAAGGGATTCTTGCAATCATGGCAACCGGTGATGTAAACGGGATGATCGACAGCCAGAAGCCCAATGGCCCGTCCGGATTGTTCATCAGAGTGAAACTTCCATACATACCCAATGTTAATGGTAAAATCGCAAATAAAGTAAATTGCTGTGTCTCTGTTTCGTTATCTACAGCAGAACCAATTGCTGCATAAATAGAACTGTAAAAAATATATCCTAAAAGAAAGAAAACGATGAATACAAAAATAATCAGAGGAAAATTAAGCTCCAGCAAACTGTGAGAAATCTGGGTAGCCAGCTGCCCTACATCCAGTTTACTTGCAATCTCTTCATTTCCACCCGGAATACCTTTTTGAAGAGGAGAGAAACCGGTATTTAAAACCAATGCTCCAATGACAGACATTGTGATCCAGATCAGAAACTGTGTCAGTGCAACCATGGTTACCCCCAGAATCTTACCAATCATCAGTTCAAAAGGTTTTACAGAAGAAATAATGATCTCCACAACACGGTTGTTTTTTTCCTCAAGCACACTTCGCATAACTCTTACCCCGTAAATAATGATAAACATAAAAGTAACATACATCAGGATCATGCTCAGCCCGGATTTAACTCCAAAAGCAAGATCAGAATCTTCTTTATTATTATCCGTTACATTAATGGTCTTTAAGGTGAAGCTTTTATCAAGATCTATCAGCTGAGTCTCCTGAATACCCAGTTGCTTGATTTTTTCTTTTTTAACAACATTGTTGATATCAGAAACAATTTGCTGCTTTGTATCAAATCCTATTTTACTGTTGATCACCAGTCTTGTTTCTTTTTCAAGCGCATCAAAATTCTGATTTTTCAATTCCGGAAGAATCAAAATACCATCCAGAGATTCATTTCCTTTTAAATTGTTGATCTTGGATTTTTCATCCGCGGCAGAAACAAAAACGTAATTTAATTTATCATTGGATTTCAGCTGATTCGTAAACAAGCCGCTCTTATCAACCACTTCTATAATACTGTGAGACTCATTTGCCTTAAACATGAGCCCAACCACAGCTCCGAAAGCAATGATCATTATGGGAGCCAGAAGTGTTAATATGATAAAGGATTTTTTCTTAACCTGTGTAAGAAATTCTCTCTTGGTAATTAAAAAAATATTATTCATAAAAAATTAAAGATGGTTACTTACAGCATTAATAAACACTTCATTCATGCTAGGGATTCTTTCGTCGAACGATCTCACTTTACCCACTTGTACAAGATCAAGAAGAACATTATTCTGACTCTCTTCATTTTTCAGGTCAAAAGAAACAAGGTTATTTTCATTCGATAAATTGAAGATGTCATATTTACTTTTGAAATGGTCAAACTGATCGTCACTGACTTCAGAAAGTGTAACCCCAAAAATATTTTTCTTGAATTTTTCTCTCACATCAAAAACCCTTCCGTCAATAATTTTTTTAGAATTGTTGATCAAGGCAACGTAATCACACATTTCTTCCACACTTTCCATTCTGTGGGTAGAAAGAATGATGGTTGTTCCATTATTTTTAAGATCAATGATCTGATCTTTGATTAAGTTGGCATTTACAGGGTCAAAACCTGAAAAAGGCTCATCCAGAATTAAAAGATGCGGCCTGTGGAGAACAGTTACTACAAACTGGATCTTCTGTGCCATTCCTTTAGAAAGTTCAGAAAGCTTTTTCTTCCACCATTGGTCAATGTTCAGTTTTTCAAACCATTTTTTGGCTTCATTCAGAGCATCATTTTTACTCATCCCCTTTAGCTCTCCGAAATATAGGATCTGATCGCCAACAGTCATGTTTTTGTAAAGTCCTCTTTCTTCAGGCATATAGCCGATATCTTTAATATGATCTGGGCTCAGCTTTTGTCCGTTGATGAAGATCTCTCCGGAATCTGCCTGAGTAATTTGATTGATAATACGGATAAAAGAAGTTTTTCCGGCTCCGTTGGGTCCTAAAAGGCCATAAATACTGCCTTTTGGAACATGGATGCTGAAATCATCCAGGGCGACCTTTTTTCCGGCATTGTAGGTCTTTTTAATATGTTCAGCTTTTAGCATTAAATTGTTCTTTTTACAATTAGTATAAGAAAGTCCCGAAAGTTACGGAAATATTAAAACAGAATTAATGTAAAAGAAAAAATCCTGATGATTATCAGGATTTTAATTTATTGTTTCACGATTTGAGTAACTTTCTGCGTGTTGTCACTTAAAATATAACGGATCATATACTTTCCGGGCTTCAATTTTTCAATATTGATCTCACCGGAATTCATATTCACTGTATAATTAGCGACCTGCATACCCAAAATAGAATAAAAAGTCACACTTTTGATTCTTAAAGAAGAATCTTTTGCCTTAATGATAAGGAAATCCTTTGCAGGATTTGGGTAAGCAAGCAACACCCCATCATCTGCCTTCTGAGTGATGGAACCCGGCTCTCTAAGCTGAGCTTTTAAATTGTTGGAAAATCCAACAAAAGTGCCTACAAATAGAAATAAAAGTAAAAGTTTTTTCATCAAATTTATAATTTCTCGAATATATATAACAAATGTAATAAATTCTATAATTTCATACAATAGTTTTTTGTAGAACTTATATTAAATTTGTAGAAACTTATTCAAAAAGTATTCCAAAATGA
>JASLCD010000330.1 GCA_030146295.1 Chryseobacterium sp. | reverse complement strand
TTCTTCGCTGTCTCCTTGATCAATTCCTGTGTTTGGTCTTTTTTTGCTTGATTTGACATTTTTGTTAAACAAATTTGTGCAAATTTATACTAAAATTTATTTTTGACAAAATTGTTAAACAAAAAAATTAAACATTAGTGTTATGACATCCATCATGTTTCGGACTTGAAGTTTGCAGTTACTTAATGTATAATGAGAAGTCTATTTTTATATCTTTGCCGCAAAATTAATAACCTGATGAAGAAAATTCTTTCGCTGTTCATAATTTTGAGCACGACACTTCTATTTTCGCAGAAAAAAAAACCTGATAACAACTCCTATCATTTTTATGAAAATAAGGGTCAAATTGTTGATCAGGACGGGAAAGAAAATAAAGAGGTAAAATATCTTTTCCACTCTAATGGGCTGAATGTACAGCTGCGATCCAATGGCTTTTCATATGATATTTATGAAACCAAGAAAATAGCTAACCCTAATTTTTCAAAAGAAACACAACATTCACTTCCAGGCCCAAATCTTTATAATACCAATGAATATATTTATGAAAAACTGATTCACAGGGTAGATATCGAGCTTGTCAATTTTAATAAAAAGGCGATTATTTCACCGGAAGAGAAATCGGCAGATTATGAAAACTATTATAACTTACCGAAGAATCCTAAAGGAGTTACCAATGTTCACCGATATAAAAAAATCCGATATAAAAATATATATCCTCATATAGATCTGGTTTTTTTCAAACCTACCGATACTTTAAAACCTATTGAATATAATTTCATCATCAATCCCAGTGGAAAAGTTTCAGATATTAAAATGAAATTCAATGGTGCTTCTACATTGATCAAAGATGGAAAGCTAACCATGAATGTACGTTTTGGGGAAATTTATGAAGATATTCCTAACAGCTGGATTACGGGAAACACAAAAACGGATATTGATGTTTCTTTTAAAGATCTTGGTGATCAGACTTTTGGATTCAATACCCCTGTTAATTCTTCTGATAAAACGATTATTATAGATCCTGTCCCGACAAGGATATGGGGAAGCCATGCCGGAGGATATGGTGATGATTATGGCAGAATCAAAACGGACTCTCAAAGCACGGGGTATTTATATGGATCAACCAATAGCAATAACAATTTTGCAACCTCCGGAACGTATCAGCAAAACGTTGTGGGTGGGCTTGATGCATTTCTGATGAAGCTCACAAAAAATGGGCAGAAACTTTGGGGAACTTATTACGGCTTTGGAATGACAGATGTATTTATGGATGTTGATTTTGACGAAAGCTTTAATGTGTATGCAGGCGGAACCGTTCAGAGAGGGGCATATAATGAAAACATTGTTTTAGTAAAATTTAATAATAACGGAAGTTTTGTGTTTGAAAAAGAATTTGTTTCAACTAGACAGAACAAACTCTTTACGGTTTCCTACAATCAAAATCATATCTATATTGGAGGAGATTCTTTTAGTTCTGACTTTCCTACCATCAATGCTATGCAGCCTACAAAATCTACCCCTATCGGATATACAGATGGAATTCTGGCATCCTTAAATTCAACAACCGGGAATGTTGATTGGGCAACATATTTTGGACGAAGCGATGGCTCTACTTCTATTTTTCACATCTTCTCTTCAAACAATAATCTTGAAATAATTGGCGCTACACAATCTTCAACCATTCCTATGGTAAATGCATTTCAGCCTTTAAAGGGAGGTTTATCAGACGGCCTATATCTAAAGATTTCGAAAACAGGAAATACTATTCTCAGATCAAGCTATTATGGTAATGCTGGCGCTGAACAAATATTCAAAGCAAGAATTGTAAATAATACCCTGATTCTTCCCGGGAAATATTCAACAACGAATTATCCAGGAGGGCAACCTGGCATCTGGCGGGTAAATTTGACCACGAATGCAATTACAAAAAGTTATTTCAATTTTTTTGATGATTACCAATTATTAGCATACCCTGATACCTCCGGAAATGTTTTCTTTACAGGATTGCATTCAAGTGGACAACCTGATATATCAACTCCAGGAGCTTATATGGGATTACCCCCAATGTATATTAGTACATTTTTAATTAAGTACAGTCAAAATGATGTAAAGGAATGGGGTACCTACTATACGGGAAATGGCGCTACACAACAAGGCGAAGTTACAAAAGATGAAGATGGTGCTATTTATTTAACAGGAATGTCTGGTGGTAATACAACTGGAATTGCAACTCCAGGAACTTTTCAACAAACTCCTGGTGGCGGCAATGATATTTTCATTGCTAAATTTCAGGACTGTACATCCACGGCTGTTGTCTCCTCTAATTCCCCCGTATGTCCTAACAGTACCATTCAACTGAATGCGACCGGAGGAACTACATACAGCTGGACGGGACCTAATGGTTTCACATCTAATGATCAAAACCCAGCGATCCCCAATGCAACCACTGCCCATGCCGGCTCATATATCTGTCAGGTTTCAGGATCCGGAGCTTGTGACGGAACCTTCACTGTAAACGTTTTGGTAGGTGATCATACTGCACCTGTTCCAAACGTCTCCGCTCTTGCAGATATTACAGGAGATTGCCATACCATCATTACTAACTTCCCCACCGCTACGGATAACTGTGCCGGAACAATTACTGCTACCACAGCAGATCCTTTATCTTATTCCCTTCCAGGAAACTATGTCATCCACTGGACTTATAATGACGGAAATGGAAATACAGCCACTCAAAATCAGAATGTAATTGTATCATCTCCAGCTCTCCCAACAAGTACAAACACTCAGCAAATCTTCTGCGCTATCAACAACCCAAAGATTTCTGACCTTCAGATCACAGGGCAAAACATCAAATGGTATGATGCGGCAGGAAATATTTTACCCTCAACAACTGTTCTTACCAATGGGCAGACTTACCATGCTTCTCAGACAATTAACGGCTGCGAAAGTGCTAAAACAGCTATTCAGGTAACAATAAACAGTACTCCTAAACCAACGGCAAATGCCAATCAGGATTTCTGTGCTTCTGCAAATCCTACATTAGAAAAGCTTGTTGTAACAGGAACAGCCCTTACATTCTATAATGCGGCAGGGAATGTAATCCCTACAACAACTCCTCTGGTCAATGGACAAATCTATTATGTAACCCAGACTTCAAATAATTGTGAATCTGAAAAACTGGCGATAACAGTAACCTTATCCACAGACAATGTTCCTGCTAAAGATATCACACAGGTACAATGTAATGCTACTACTGCCAATTCAATGCTGGTGAATCTTCATTCTTATGAATCCAGTATTATTAATAATCCTGGCAGCTATATTTTCACGTACACTGATACGGCAGGCAACCCTATTGCCAATCCATCAGCTTATACGTTAAATACCGGAACAACACTTATTCATGTAAAAGTAGCGACTCCGGACGGATGCTTTAAAGTGGTAAGATTAAACCTTACCCTTAATCCTAAACCTATTGTTCAGCTTCCTGATAAAATGGATTTTTGTGAAGGAAAATCTATCGTTCTGGATCCAGGGCCGGGGTTCAAGTCTTATGAATGGAATACCGGGGCGACCACTCAAACCATTACTGTATCCACGCCGGGAACTTACACGGTGAAAGTAACCAATATTTTTGGCTGTGAAAGCACAAGCTCTACCCAGGTGAGCTATTCTGTTTTAGCTCATATTGTTTCCGTAAATATTACTAACAATACAGCAACAGTTATTCTTTCCCAGAGCGGGAATTATGAATTTTCTTTAAATAATTTCACATGGCAGGATTCCAATATTTTCACCAATTTAACTATGGGAGAATATACGGTGTATGTAAGAACAAAGTCCGGATGTATTATCGGACAGAAAAACTTCTCGATATTTAATATTCCCAATGCAATCAGTCCGAATGGTGACGGAATCAATGATACATGGAGAATAGCAGGATTGGAAAACTATCCGGGAACGGAAATCTATTTATATGACAGAAAAGGAGCAATCATCTATAAAGAGATTATTAAAAAGAAACCTTTCCAATGGGACGGAAAATATGAATCTCAACCCGTATCTACAGGAAACTATTGGTATACGATAAAAGTCTCTGACGGAAGAATCTATAACGGATGGCTTCTGATTAAGAACAGAGAGTAACAAAAAACGAGCAGAAATCTCTGCTCGTTTTATTTTTATAATAATTTGATTTTATCTTCCAGAATATCTATAATCTTATCTTTATAAAGTCCTCCGACTGCTTTTTTAAAGTTCTTCTTGCTCATTCCCAGCTCATCCCTGATCTCTTCTGGAGAAGATTTATCTGAGACATACAGAAGGCCATAGTTTTCTTCCAGCTTGTCCAGAATCTTCTTCTTGAACTCATCAATATTTTCAAAACCTTCCGGCTGTAGAGAAATATCTATTTTTCCATCTTCACGGATTGCTTTGATATATCCTTTTTCTTCTGATAACGGATATAGTTTTTTAAAAACATCGGAAATATAAATTAATCCAATGTATTGCTTGTTGATAACAACATTCCAGCCCAGTTCACTTTCGTTCATCATGAGCAAATCTACTTTGTCACCTTTTTGGAACGGAAGATCAGTATACTGAGGATTTCTCTTGAACTTTGTGGTTCCTGTAATCAATCCCATATCTTCATCCACATAAATATAGACCAGATATCTTTTTCCTTCAATAATTTTGGTTTTCTGCTGTTTGTAAGGGATAAATAAATCCTTAATGATTCCCCAATCCATAAAAGCTCCGCTTGGAAGACTTTGCACACAGCTCATCACTGCAAATTCTCCTACTTCAGCCAATGGAATTTCAGTAGTTGCCTTTAATTTATCATCATCCTGATACACAAAAACTTCAACTTCGCTGCCGAGTTCTTTTTCATCCTGAATAAAAATTTTAGGCAGAAAAGCTTTTTCTCCGGATTCGTCTACAAGAATCCATCCTGAATTAATTTGTTCTGAAATTGTTAAAGTCTGAGTTTTTCCGAGTTGCATTGATGATAAAATTAGCTGACAAAGGTACGGAAATTTGAA
>JASLCD010000324.1 GCA_030146295.1 Chryseobacterium sp. | reverse complement strand
AGTTTCAGTTTTGTTGTAATTGTAAATACACTCCATTCGTCCAACCAAATCCATCCTGATTAGGGTATTCCCCGCCACCTGCTATTGTTTCTGTGTCTAATGCATTGTATTTTTCCATGAGTTTTCCGGTGTTTTTGTAGACTCTTTCTACATTGGAGCACCAGTTGTTTTTAATTTTTTCTGCCAGATCATCGAAGCCGTAGTTTTTCATTGCCTTAAAACCCAGCCACTGATAAGGAGCCCAGGCATTGGGAAGATCCCACTGCTGCCCTGAATTCTTGGTTGTAGTGACAAGCCCTCCCTGATAAAGGAACTTTTCAGCAACAGCCGTAGCCATTGCCTCAGCCTGCTCCTGATTTGCAATTCCAAGGAATAAAGGGTAAAGAGCAGCAATATGTTCAGACGGTGTTTTTGTGTTTTTTTTTGTGTGATAATCTTTATAATTGTTAGTATTTCCATCCCAGAAATATTTATTGATCATCTGTCTTCGGCTTGCTGCTCTTTCTGAAAAATAATTTTCTTTTTCACTCAGATTCTGATGTGCTGAAGATTTTGCCAGCGTCATTTCCAAATGCCACAAAAGGCAGTTCAGATCAACCTGTGCAAGATTCAGTGTTTCTATCGTCTGTATATGTTCTCCGTCTGCAAACCATCTGCTGGAAAAATCCCAGCCGGATTCGCAGGCGCTTCTTATATTTCTGTAAAATTCATCTCCCGAGGTTTTTTCATGATCTTCAATATCGATCAGATAACTTTCGGGACGTGGTGCATTTTCTGCATCATAATACCGGTTCAGAATATCTCCATCTGCTGTTTTAACCACTCTTTTTACACTGGATTTGTTTTCCAGCCCTTCTTCACCATTCATCCAGAAAGCATATTCTTTTTCTAAAGTATCATGGTATTTTGTATAAATATTTTCATCATGCGTGGTTTCAAAAAGAAGGTCCAGCATTAATGAAAAATAAGGAGGCTGTGATCTGCTCAGAAAGTGAGTTCTGCTGGCATTCGGTACAAATCCTACATTTTGAATCAGATAAGAACAGTTTTCAATAATGTTTTCCATCATTTCTATTCTGCCGGAAGCTTTTAATCCCAACATAATAAAATAGCTGTCCCAATAAAAGAATTCATTAAAACGTCCTCCCGGAACGATGTACGGTTTCGGAAGTTTTAAAAGAGTTCCTTTTTCCTCATACGCTGTACGGGTAAGCTCATCCCATAACTTTTCAATATGCTCTCTGATAGGAAGATGATCTTCCCTCTGAACAGAAACTCTGGCCCCTAAAAAATCAAAATGGGCCATCACAAAATCTTTCAGATCAAAACCGGGATCGTCTTTTGATTTTTGATAATCTTCATTAATTTTTGCAATGGGAAATAAGGGCACTGCATCCGTCATCATTTTCTGATCTTCAAAAATTGCAGATCTCTGCACATCATCAAAAAGACTTTGAATTTCGTTTATGTAAAGCTGATTACTCATTTTTATTTTTTAGGATTAATTTTTAATTTATTCATGAAAACCGCCGAGGTGATCAGTAATGAAAGCGGGATCAGAGAAAGATAAAATGCCTGCTGACCACTGAATTCCTGAAATACGAAACCGGTAATAATAGATCCGATAGTGCCTCCGATTGCTGAGAAAACGACAATCAGGCCTGACATCGCACTGTGTAAATATTTCGGGATGGATGCCAGAATTACAGAATTAATGCTTGGATAAATGGGTGCCAGCAAACCACCCATTAAAGGAAATAAATACACTACCAAAGGTTCGTTCAGCCAGCTTGTATTCGTATCAATATGAATGTTATGAGTTAATGGTAAAACTAATAGTAAGCTGATAGCAAAACCTATTACACAAAAAGATACTACATAAATCCAGTTGAATTTCTTAGAGAAGAACCCCGATAAAAATCGTCCCAACGCAAAAGCTCCTGCCAAGACAGCTCCTGCCTGAATACTCATTGAAGTGGGCACTTTTAGAATTTCTTTATAAAAAGTAGGGGTCCATGTCTGAAAACTCTGTTCTACCAGTACAAAAAGGAAAGCACATAATAAAAAGAACAATACTTTTTTGTAACTAAACAGGCTGGCACTATTTTTTAAATCTCCCAACAAATCTGTTTTCTCATTTTTTGCTTCCTTCTCATTCAGTTTTGAAAAGAATAAGAATACAAACGATAAAGCGGAAAGCCCTCCCAGCACCCAATATACATCCAGCCAACGGGTAGATTCCGGATTGTGATCATCAATGTATAAACTGAATAAAACATTTCCGGCCAATACTCCGATCATGAAAAATCCCTCCAGAAACCCCATGAAACTGGCATGTTCCTTATCTGTATCTGTAACCAATCCAATAGAAGTAAAAACCGATATCTTGATTAAAGCAAAGGAAACTCCTACGGTTGCAAATAATAATTTAAAAACCCAGAAGGTATTGGTAAACGGCATTACAAAACACATACAGCTTACCAGAAACAGGGCAGTCAGCATTGATTTTTTAATTCCAATTTTAGGAAGAAAAGAAGCCAGAATGAATGAACAAATGGCAATGGGAAGATCTTTGAAACCTTCCAAAACACTGGCCGAAGATTTTGAAATCCCAAAATTCTGCTGTACCTGCAGAATGACTGTTCCTACAGAATTCAGAAGAATTGCGAAGACAAAATAGTTTAAAAATAAAACGGCCTTGATGTTAAGATTTTTCATTCAGGTTATTTCTTGTCGGCTAAGATAGAAGCATTTGTGTTAACGATAATTTAACACAGTAAATCAATATTTGAACTATATTAATATAATTAGTATTTTTAGTAATTAAATATGATTAATTAAATGAAAGTTACTTTTGAAAGGGTAATCCCTAATGAAAAGAGTTCGTTCCGCACGATTCATAATAACTCTCCTATTTCAGAATTCAAGTGGGAGTATCATTATCATCCCGAAATTGAACTGGTCTGTGTTATTTCCGGGAGCGGAACCCGCCATGTAGGCTACCATAAAAGTAATTACACAAACGGGGATCTGGTTTTAATCGGGTCCAATATTCCCCATTCAGGATTTGGACTGAATTCTATAGATCCACATGAGGAAATCGTACTTCAGTTTAAGGAAGAAATTCTGCAGTTTCCCCAGCAGGAAGTAGAAGCCAGATCTATAAAAAATCTGCTGGAGCTTTCAAAATACGGAATTCATTTTCATCATAAAGTAAAAAAAGTTATGCTTCCTAAACTGAAGCTCATGCTTGAATCAGAAGGTTACAGGAGATACCTGCTGCTGCTTGAAATTCTTTTCGAACTTTCAAAATGTGCAGATTATGATCTTCTGAACAAAGAAATCATGCCTTACACCATTATTTCAAAAAACAAAACCCGCCTGGAAAATATCTTCACATATGTAGAGCACCATTATGATAAAGAAATCGAAATCGAAGAAGTGGCCAAACTTGCTAATCTGACGCTGCCTGCTTTCTGTAATTTTTTTAAAAAAGCCACTCAGATCACCTTTACAGAATTTGTCAACCGGTACAGAATCAATAAGGCATGTCTGCTGATGACCCAGGACCAGTCTATTTCAGAATGCAGCTATCACTGCGGATTCAATAATGTGACCTATTTCAATAGGATGTTCAAAAAATATACAGGGAAAACACCTTCAGAATTTATAAAAAATTATTCCCACAATAAAGTTAATGTAGATTTGAAGGTCGAGAAAGAGAGCAAGGTAAGTTTTTAATACGATGTTTATACTCCTGCAGAGTTACAAACTGTGTGGATAACTAAACGATGATACTGCGATCAACAAAAAAAGCCACTCTAAAAAGAGCAGCTCTGTATTATTATAATGAGTAAAAACCAGCAACTATATAACTAGCAACCAGCCCAATTACTTATTTCCATTTAATATTGCATCCCATGCTTGGTCTTTGAATTTCTTCCTGAGGTTCACCAGCCAAAAGATTTTCAAAAGCAATAATCAGATCTTCACCGGTTACATCTTTATTATTTCCTGGCCTTGAATCGTCCATCTGACCTCTGTACACAAGATCAAGTTTATCATCAAAGAAATAAAAATCCGGTGTACAAGCCGCATCGTAAGCTTTAGCTACTGCCTGGCTTTCGTCAAATAAGTAAGGGAAATCAAAATTTCTTTCAATCTGAAATTCAATCATTTTTTCGGGAGAATCTGCCGGATATTTGTCAATATCATTAGCATTGATGGCGATGAATTCAATTCCTCGCTCGTTATAATCTTCATATAATTCGTTGATCTTATCAATCACATGAAGAACAAACGGGCAGTGGTTGCACATAAAGATCACCAAAGTACCATTTTCTCCTTTCAGGTCTTCCAGAGACTGAAGTTCATTCGTTTTTGACGGGTTAGGAAGTTCAAAAAACGGAGCTTTTGTTCCTAATGCCAGCATATTTGAGGGAGTATTCATATCCTTTTTTCTTTACAGGCAAAGATAGATATTTCTTTTATTATTAAAGCCGGTTCTGAAAGAGACATTTTTATTTTTAACAGGTAGGGAGAAAGACGTTATGAGGCTTCCAACATAATTATAGTTAAATTCTATTAATCATTTGATTTCAAAATGTATTTATCTAAAACAAGCTTCCTGAGCCTCTTTACAGGTCTCCCTTCCTTTTAATTTTAAGCTTTGATACCCATTCTTTAGTGTTAAATGTATAATATCCCTTGGAAGTTATAATAAAAAGTTTGTAGTTTTGCTAACGCTGTTAGTAAATAAATATCATGGGTCTACATGAACGCCGTCAACGAGAAAAAGAATCCATCCGTGCAAATATTTTGCAGGCTGCTTTTACGTTGGCGAAAACTGAAGGCTGGGGTTCGCTTTCTATGCGTAAGATAGCAGATGCTATTGAGTATAGTGCTCCCGTTGTATATGATTATTTTGAAAATAAAGAAGCTATTCTATTTGAAATTTCTTTAGATGGCTTCCACAAGTTACATATAGAATTATTAAAAGCTCAGCAGAAACACAATACTCCGGAAGAGCAACTTGTTGCTATTGTGGATGCGTACTGGAACTTTGCTTTTAAAAATAAGGAATATTACCAGCTTATGTTTGGTCTTGGAATGCAATGTTGCGGAAAAGGTCAGATGAAAAAGGAATTTTCATCATTTCAGGAGCTCATCTATGAATGTACTTATGAGATTATTAAGAAAAACGGATCCAATCCCGACAATGCCTGTCATATGTCTCACGCTCTGTTTTCTGCCGTACACGGTATGATCTCTATTATGATGATGCGTACAGCTGATATCCCTTCAACAATGAATAAGACTACATTGGACGAAACTGTTTCGGCTTTTATTAAGTCTTTGTAATTTTTTTTTGAATTAAAAATTAACACCGTTAGGAAACTTAACACTGAATTAATATAAGTATTTCTGTTATTCCTGATTAAAAACTCAATCATTTATGAAACCATTCATAGAATTCAGTCGTTAAAATTAATCATTTTTTGCTTATAAATTAACACCGTTAGTAAAATTAACACACCTTACACCATCATTATACACTTAAATACATTAAAAACAATTTTCAATTATGGAAACAATCGACTTTATCGGACATTAAAAATTCTGTAATTTTTTTTGAACTAATTATTAACACTGTTAGGAAAAAATACAGCATTTATCAAAACACTTTACTTACCTCTAACACTTCATTAAAAAAATTAAACCAACAATGAAATTACCTGGAAAAACAAGGTTTATTGTACTTATTGCAAGTATAATTCTTTTACAGAGCTGCACAAAAGCCGCAGAAGGAACCAATGCCGCACCTCCAGCTCCAGAACTTCCGGTTTATACCGTTATCACCTCACCCGCTACTACATATCAGGAATTCCCAACTGCTTTAGAAGGGAAAAACAACGTAGAAATAAGATCTCAGGTAGATGGCTACCTGGATAGAATCTATGTAGAAGAAGGAGCTTATGTAAGAGCAGGACAACCGTTATTTAAAATAGATTCAAGAAGTTACGGCGAGCAGATGAATATGGCTCAGGCCAATCTTCAGGCTGCCAATGCCAATATCCAAAAAGCAAAAGTGGAAGTAGACAGACTTCAGCCACTGGTTGCTGCCAAAGTAGTTTCTGATGTACAGCTTAAAACTGCAAAAGCCAATTATGAAGCGGCCGTTGCTGCTGCTTCACAAGCCAGAGCCTCTGTAGGAAGCGCCAGAATCAACGTAGGATTTACAACCATTACAGCTCCTGTAAGCGGTTATATCGGAAGAATTCCTTATAAAAAAGGAAGTCTGATCTCCAGAACAGATGTGAATCCATTGACATTATTATCTGATATCAGCGAAATCTACGCCTATTTTTCTTTAAGCGAACTTGACTTCATTGCTTTCCAGAACAAATATCCGGGAGCAAGCTTAGAAGAAAAACTGAAAAATATGCCGATGGTAGATCTTGTGATTGCCGACAACAGTACTTACCCTGAAAAAGGAAGATTAAGCATTGTGGACGGACAGTTTGATAAAACTACCGGAGCCATCAGTGTACGTGCCGTTTTCCCGAATGCCAACGGAACTTTAAGAACAGGAAACACAGGAAGAGTACGTATGCCTCAGCTGATTTCTAATGCAGTGGTTATTCCGCAGGAATCAACCTTCGAAATTCAGGATAAAACCTATGTCTATGTAATGGGTAAAGATCAGAAGGTAACCGGGAGACCTATCAAAATATCAGGAAAAACGGATAGCTATTATTTTATTTCTGAAGGGCTTGCGCCTGGAGAAAAAATTGTATTCACAGGAATTGGAAACTTGAAAGACGGTGCTTCTGTTAAGCCGAAAAACATTTCTTCTGACAGCTTATTAAAAGCAAAACCATTATAGTCCTTTCCGAATACAGAAGACTTAAAAAAATAAACTTCTTATGTTAAAACAATTTATAGAAAGACCGGTCCTTTCAACGGTCATCTCCATTATACTCTTATTATTGGGGGCGCTGTCTCTCTTTAATTTACCGATCGCACTTTTTCCGGATATTGCTCCGCCAAGTGTTCAGGTAACAGCTTTTTATCCGGGAGCTAACGCTGAGGTTGTTGCCCGGTCTGTAGCCACTCCTATTGAGGAAGCAGTG
>JASLCD010000287.1 GCA_030146295.1 Chryseobacterium sp. | reverse complement strand
CAATGAAGCCGGGATAGAAACCATTACAATAAATGCGTTTCTGATACTGTGAAGGAATAATAGCATCACAATGGCCACAAGAATAATCGCAAGGAATAAGTCGAAAATTACGTGGTTGGCTGATTCCAGGGTGAACTCTGTTGTATCATTTACGATTTTCACTTTCACTCCCTGAACTTTATACGCTTCTTCTACCGTTTTAATCGTCTTCTGAACACTTTCAGACACTGCAACGGCATTGGCATCAGACTGTTTTTTAACCTGCATCAAAATGGTCGGAAACTGATTGAATCTTGCTACTTTTTCAACGTCTTTCTGAGCGTCAAAAACGGTTGCTACATCAGATAAACGAACCTGAGCTCCATTTTTATTAGAAACTACAAGATTGTTCATTTCCTCAATTGACTTGTATTTTCCGGATAGTCTGATGGTAGATTTTGCAGTTCTGGTTTTCAAACTACCTGTAGGGAAATCAAGGTTTGATGAAAGAATAGACTGTTGTACATCTGCTATTGAAAGTCCGTACCCCTGCAATTTCTTTTCATCCAGATTCACCTGGATTTCTCTTTCCTGTCCACCTACAAGGTCTACCTGTGCGACTCCGTTAACACGGGAAAAGATAGGTTCTATTTTCTTATCTAATAGATCATAAAGATCTTTACTGTTCAGTTTATCAGATGAGATACTCATCGTGATAATTGGTAAGTCGTCTAAAGAGAACTTATTCAAGGACGGTGCTTTCACATCTTCCGGAAGGTCTGCCAGAATAGCATTTACCTTTCTCTGGGCATCATTCAAAGCGTAGTCTACATCTGCCCCATCGTTCAGCTGAACCATGATAACAGACAAACTTTCATATGAAGAAGATTCTACTTTTTTTACGTTTTCCAAAGATCCCACTGCATCTTCAATCTTCCGGGTGACGGAGGTTTCCACCTCTGCCGGTGAAGCTCCCGGATACACCGTAGAAATTGTTACCATATTGGTTTCAAACTTCGGAATCAATTCGTATCCCATGAGGGTATAACTCAGGATACCTCCCAACGTCAGAATTGTAAATAATACAATTACCAGCGAGGGTCTTTTAATCGATATTTCTGCTAACTTCATACACCTTTTACTTTATAATGTTCACTTTAGACCCATTATCCAGGTTGATCTGTCCGCTGGTTACTACCTGCTCACCTCCGTTCAATCCGCTTAAAACCTGAACTTTGTCTCCATAAACTTTTCCGATGGTTACTTTTATCAATTTGGCAACTCCATTCTGAACAACAAACAATTGTCCTGAGCTTACTCCGTTTACAAATGCTTCTGCAGGAACTGTGAGCATATTCTGCGTTTCTGCACCGTTGTTTGTACTGAATTTAGCAGTTGCATACATCCCTGCTTTCAGATTTCCTCTGTTCTGAACTTCAATTTCAACAGGGAAATTTAAAGAAGCATCACTTTTAGGAGCGATAAAGGTAATTCTGCCTACGAAAGAATCTTCGGGTAAAACATTTACTTTAATCGGAACTTCCTGACCTAGCTGGATTTTTCCAATCTGGCTTTCATCCACTAAAACTGAAAGTTTCAGGCTGTTGATGTTAACAATCTCAAACATGGAAGTTCCTACAGAAACTACTGTTCCTGATTCTACCATCTTTTTATTGATGGTACCGCTTATTCCTGCACGGATACTTGTATCATTTACTCTTACTCCCTGGGCTTTAACGGCAGCCTGCATATTTTTCAGCTGCAGTCTTGAATTATCCAGCTGCTGTTTGGTAACACCTCCCGTTTTAAATGCGTTTTCATAACGTTGGTTATCAATAATTGCATTCTGCAGATTGTTCTGAGCCTGGGTAACATCAACTTCGATAGCATCTCTTTTGATGGTTGCTAAAACCTGTCCTGCTCCTACTTTTGAGCCTTCTTTTACCAAAACATTTACAATACGTCCTGCAATTTCTGAAGACTGGTTCATTTCCTGCTTCGGAATGAATGTTCCGTTGGCAGAGTAATCTGTATCAATATTTTCTCTTGTAACGGTTACAATATTAACGTTGATTTTATCTACCTGCTTGGCAACTTCTTTTACTTCCTTAGTCTGCTTTTCTTTGTTACCAGCAATCTTATAAGCGGCTAAACCTACCAGTACAGCTGCTACGATGATATATATTAAAGTTTTTTTCATGTTTCTTATGGGTTTTGTAATGTGTTTAACTCTCCTTTTGCTTTAATGACTTTGATTTCAGCCTGTTTATAGTCCAGTAATGCATTTGCATAATTCTGTTTAGCCTGTGTCAGAGCATTTTCAGTATCCAATACTTCTGTAAGCGCTGCTAAACCATATTGATAGTTAGACTGAGTGTTTTTCTGTACTTTTTCTGCCAGATCCACATTATCTTTCATGCTTTGAATATTGATTATTGCATTCTCCATATTAGAAATTGCATTCTTATAATCTAAACTCAAGTTCAGTTTTTTATTCTGGATATCCTGATCTAAGTCCTGAATGTCGATTTCAGCCTGTTGAATCTGAGCTCTGGTAGCACCTCCCATAAAAATTGGAATTTTAATCGCCAAACCGATAGAAGCATAGTCTCCCCAGTTCGTTCCCTGGCTTGATCCTGTAGCATAAGGAAATTTATTCCCTAAACCCTGCCAGCCATAATTGGCTGAAAGTCCTACCGTAGGATAAAGATTCGCAACCGTTGCTTTCTTACTATATTCCAAAAGCTCTCTTTGCTTGTTTAAAACTTTTAATTCGGAGCGGGTTTCCAGATTAACATTGGAGTCCAGGAGCTGAGAATTTGGTACAATTGCTTTTTGCTCAAGCTCAATGGCTGTATCGATAGGAATTCCCATATAGAACTTCAGTGAATTTTTTGAAACCTCAACAGCATTGATTAACTGCTGCTTGTTTGAACCGATATTCGTAAGCTGAACATTCGTACGATCAAGATCAATTGATTTTGCCAGGCCGTTGTCTACCAAACTTTTGATAACATTTCTTACTTTTTCCGTATTGGCGTAGCTCTCTTCTACTGTTTTAAGATTCTCCTCCTGAACAAACACCTGATAGTATGCTGTAGCAACATTCTCAATGATCTGCTCATTGGTTAAATCAGAATTTAAAAGGTAAAATTCTCTTGTGGATTTCGCTGCTTTAAGGCCGATAAAAACCCTCTGGTCAAAAACATTCTGATTAAGTGTAACTACGTTTACAGATTGCCATTTTGTTCCAAAAGCAACCGGTATCAGTTCGCCGGGTCTCCCTAAGATCTCTCCCGGAAGAACAGATTTTTGCAAAATGGGGTTATACGTATTGTTTATTGTTGCACTAATCTGAGGTAAGGCCCCAGCTCTTGCTTCATCAATCTTGTATTCGGCTTTTTTGACCTGTAAGGCAGCCTTTTTAGCTTCTGCCTTATTTTGAAGTGCCTGTTTAATTGCTTCCTGCAGAGAAACCTGCTGCTGGGCAGACACCAATGAAAAGCCGAAAATCATAAATGCTGAAGCTATCCCAATTTTTAGCTTTGTAGCAGTTATAAGTTTTCTATTCATAATTTTATACTTCGTTTATTTTTTATTTAATTTTCAGCCATTATTTATTTCTAAATGACGAATCATTGTGAGAAATACTTTAGTTTTTTTAGTTATTGAACAACATATTGATAATAATCTCTTTTCGTTCGGAAATAATCTTATCATATTCGTCATCATTGATCAGTAAATTTTCCATAAACAATGGTCTTATGGCACTTGGGAATACCAATAGCGAAACCATATTCAGAATAAACTGAACCGGAGCCATTTTTTCTATATTTCCCAATTCCATTTCTTTTTCAATATCCTTATACATATCGTTCAGGATATCTTCTTCAATTTCTCTCTGATGGCAGGTTCCCTTATTGATCTGTGATACGATATACGTTTCCAGATACGGATACTGAAGGCTTGTAGAAAGGCTGCTTTCTATGAATTGACTGATCTTTTCCTTAAAAGGCAGATCAGAATTCTGAATGATCTTCGATTTTTCCTGTTCTACTCTCTGCGCTTCATCAAAGATGATCTGGATAAGCTTATCTCTTGAACGGAAATAGTAATTAATAAGGGTCCTGTTCACTCCTGCTTCATCTGCAATCTCCTGCGTAGTAGCATCAAATTTTCCTTTCACAAAGAACAAATTCTTCGCTGTCTCCTTGATCAATTCCTGTGTTTGGTCTTTTTTTGCTTGATTTGACATTTTTGTTA
>JASLCD010000246.1 GCA_030146295.1 Chryseobacterium sp. | reverse complement strand
TTCATTTTTTTATCCTTATATTGCCATAGGTTTTTATTATATCGTGGCTCTTATATGGCTGATTCCGGACCGAAGAATCGAAAAATCATTAAAAGAAAATTGATATGGAAACACACGAATATCCCAACGGCAACATCACTGTCATCTGGCAGCCTAAAAAGTGTATCCACTCGGCTGTATGTGTAAAACTGCTCCCTAAAGTCTACAATCCTAAAGAAAGACCTTGGATAAAAGCAGAAAATGCAAGCCCGGAAGAGCTCAGAACACAAATAGACCAATGCCCTTCAGGTGCATTAAGTTATAAATTCAATACAGAAAAATAATGGCGGTAACGGTAAAAGCAACTTTAGGAAAAACAAAATATTATACAGAGGTAACAGCCGGTGAAAATAAGATCATCACTGATGAACCGATTGATAAAGGCGGACAGAACAAAGGTTTTAACCCTCTGGAAATTCTGGCTACATCACTGGCAAGCTGTACAGCTGCTACGCTGAGAATGTACATTGAAAGAAAGGAATGGGATGTAGAAAACATCAATGTGGAAGTAGAGCTTGAAAATTTTCCATTGACAAAAAGAGCGGTTTTCAAAAGGGATATCAGCTTTGAAGGTATTCTGGATGATGAGCAGCTGAAAAGACTTCATACTATTGCTGATGCATGCCCTGTTCATAAAATATTAACCAACGACATAGAAATACTAACTAAATTCTCATAACATGATCGAAGTAAAACAAAACAACGACGATAAACACGGAAGTTTTGAAGCTTTCATAGATGGAAGACGCGCAGGAATGATGACGTATACCTGGGCCGGAGAAGAAAGATTTATTATAGACCACACCGAGGTGGAAGAAGCCTACAACGGAAAAGGTGTAGGCAAGGAAATGCTTCTGGCAGCAGTAGATTTTGCAAGAAAAAACGGAAAAAAAATTATTCCTCTCTGCCCTTTTGCTAAGGCAAGTTTCCAGAAAAGTGAGGAACTTCAGGATGTTTTAGTGAATTAGCCACTGTTTTCCACCCTTACAATACAATCCTTTCAGAGCCATCTCTGGAAGGATTTTTATTTGATATGTATGACAGACTTTAAAACCAATTAACATTCTCAATGTGTTCTGAAACCAACAGTATTTCAAATTCACGATTCACGACTGATCTTTTTTATATATTTGCTAAAATTTAAAAATCAGGCATGAATCCAGGAACTATCCTTTTGCTATTTGTTTTCATCTATTTTATTGGTCTTTTGGTGATTTCTTACTTCACCAGCCGGAATTCCGATAACCAGTCATTTTTTATCGGTAACAAAAAGAGTAAATGGTGGCTCGTTGCTTTCGGAATGATAGGAACCAGCTTAAGTGGCGTTACGTTTATTTCAGTTCCGGGAACCGTAGGGAAAATGACCGGATCCGAATATATCTATGGAGGCTTTGAGTACTACATGATGGTAATCGGGTTTTTCATCGGGTATTTTATCGTTGCGGCGATACTGCTTCCCCTTTATTATAAGATGAACCTGACATCTATCTACACCTATCTGGGAAAAAGATTCAATGTGGAAGCTCATAAAATAGGCTCCATCTTTTTTATTATTTCCAGAGCTATTGGTGCTACGGCAAGATTATATCTGGTGGTCAATGTTTTACAGATCTTTTTACTTGAAGGTCTGGGAGTTCCATTTTGGGTAACTTCACTTGTCCTTCTGCTGATGGTTCTTCTGTACACTTTTGAAGGCGGTGTAAAAACAATTGTCATTACAGATACCCTGCAGACTTCTTTTATGATTATCAGCCTTGTAGCATGTATTGTTTATATTTTATCAAATCTGAATTTATCCTTTGGGGAAGCGTATACGATTCTGGAACAGAAAAACTACACCCACTTCATCAATTTTGATCCTAATTCCAAAACCTTTTTCCTGAAAACAATTTTGGGTGGAATTTTTATTACGATTGCCATGACAGGGCTGGATCAGGAAATGATGCAGAAAAATATCTCTGTAGATAATCTTAAGAATTCCAAGAAAAACATGCTGACCTTTGCCGGAACGCTTCTTATCGTAAACCTTGCATTCTTATTTCTGGGAGGACTGCTCTATCTTTTTGCCTTACAACACGGTGCAGAATATGGCACTTTAAATTCTGAAACGGTGACGAATATTTTCGGATTCAAAGATACTTCAGGAAATATTAAAAATATAATGGGAGATGACCTGTTTCCGGCTTTATCTCTTCAGGGGTACTTCCCTATGACCATTTCCGTTATTTTTATCATCGGATTGATCTCAGCTTTATTCCCTTCTGCTGACGGTGCTTTAACGGCTGTAACAAGTTCGTATTGTGTAGATTTATTAAACCTAAATGAGGATAAAACCAAAACTGAAAAAGAGAAAAAGCGTCTTCGTATGAAAGTGCATTTGATTTTTACGGTAGTTTTCTTTATTCTGATTATGATCTTCAAAGCACTGAATGACAAATCTATTGTTTATCTGATTATGGAAATTGCAGGATATACTTATGGACCGCTTTTAGGCCTTTTTGCTTTTGGTATTTTTACAAAGTTTCAGATTTCCAGAAAATATTCTATTCTTACGGTGACAATATTAGCACCTGTATTTACTTATTTGATCAACCTGGCTGTTACCACTTATACAGATTACAAAATCGGTGTGGAGCTTATTGTTCTTAACGGGCTACTGACCTTTATTGGTCTATGGCTGGTAAAAAACAAAAACTATTTAAGAGTCGTCTAATCTTCATATAAAAAAATAAAAAATGCTGTCCTCCATTGAAGACAGCATTTTTTTATTTTAATGAATAGATTGCTTATTCTTTAATCCATTTGATTGTTTTCTCTATGTTTTTAGATTTAACTTTAATGAGATAGTCACCTGTAACCAGATGAGACAAATCAAAAGTACCTACTTTATCATGGTTCAGTTTATTATTAGCCTGGGTAAATACTAATTTTCCGCTTACATCATACACAGTCATATCATACACTTCATTTGAGTTGACGAATTTAATATTCAGAAGTCCTTTACTTGGGTTAGGATATACTACAAATACATCTTTATTGGATGCTGTTTCGCTTACTCCTAATGTCTGTGTGATGGTAAAGTTGATAGGGTTAATATTATAAAACACATTCGTTTCTGCTGCCACCATAATTCTGGCCTGTGAAGTCGTTACATTAGGAATCGTAACAGTTTCGGAACCGTCATTTGCAGTGGAACCTAAGATAAGTGTAGGATAGGTAAGACCTCCATCTGTAGAAAGGAAAATATTTACGGTAGCACAATTCACAGGGAAGGCAGTTGTGTTCGCTACATCCCATGTTATGGTCTGAGTAGAATTACCCGCCCAGTTTACAGCAGTAGTAGGTGCAGTTACATTGAACGGCCCAGAATTTCCGTCAACGGTAATAATGGCATCATCATTAGCAACTCCTGCACAGCCTGGATTGTTATCTCTCACAGTCAGTCTGAACTCCATAGTTCTGGCATAAGACGGTCTAAGTTCTCCTTTGGATACCGTCCCATTGATCACGTCTGTAAGTTTCGGAAAATATCTGTAAGGAACAGTTACAGGGACATAGGATCTGAATAGAGCTGCATTCAATGTTGGTGCATTCCAATCACCTGCCGGGCCTACATCATTCTGTTCCCAGCTGTAAGTAAGAGGATTGTTATCGATGTCTGTAGCAGATCCTTCCAATCTAAATGGAGTACTCTTAGGGATGGTATAATCACCTCCTGCATTTACAGAAGGAGGAAAATTGTTAGAAGGAATGGTCACCTGACATGTTGTTGACTGAACTTTCGCTGTAATAGACTGGAAAGATTTGGTATGGAAAGTAGGAATACTGTTAGCCGCTAAATTATTTGTACTTCCGCAAATTCCTGCGTAAGCCATAATAGTAATTCCGCTTCCTGGTTCCACAGCATTGGCAGCACTACGGTTTCCTCCCCCACAACTTCCTGTAGTTGCATTAAAGGTATGTGGACCTCCAAACTGATGTCCTACTTCGTGGGCTACATAATCGATATCGTAAGGATCTCCGACAGGGTTAGGAGAACCCGTGATTCCTCTTCCTTTATTGGAATTATTACAAATAACTCCTAATCCTGCCAATCCGCCGCCGCCGGTACTGAAGGTATGGCCAATGTCATAATTGGTATTCCCGATCAATGCATCAATCTGCGTCTGGCTTTCATTAATTAATGTACCGGCATTATCATTCCCGGTAAAAGGATCTGTTGCAGAATTGGTGAAGATCACATTGGTTTCATTATCCACCAATACCAATCTTGAAGCTACTTCCTGTTCATACACTCCATTCACTCTGTTGACAGAAGTTACAATTGCTGACAAAGTCTGTGCAACAGTAGGAGTTGCCGAACCTGTTGCTGCTTTCGCATACTGATTGGTACACGCTACAGCAAACCTAAAAACTCTAATTTGAGTTCCTACGCTTGGGGAAGTGGTTTTTTGTGCGCTTTTTTTTTCTAACGGAGCATCTTCATCTTTTACTCCACACGTTCTTGGGTTTTTATCAATTAAATCACTCTTTTTGTAAATGATATAATGGTTAATATCCTGTTTTGCATAAGGATCAATATAGGTATCACCTGCCACCACAGATTTTATCTGAGCATGGAATCCCAGCTCTGTAAAATCCAATTTTATAGTAGCATATTGATCATCAACTCCTTGCCCTGTAAAAGTAATGATCTGTGGAAATCGGCTGGCTAATCCCGGTGCCATCACCGAAGATTTCCAGATCTTGAATTTTGCTTTTGTACCATCCGGCATCGGCAGAACAATAATAGGTGCGTTATCTTTACGATCGCTGTCCTTCAATTCCGGAACGGAATTAAAATAACTTTTCATTCCCGCCACATCCAATGTATAGGTCAATGACTTTTCCGGTTGAACCGTTCTGTTTTTAGGATCTGCTTTAATGGACCTCTCACTGATCACGGTAAAAAAATCCTGCGCTTTCCCTGAGGAAATGGATATAATAAATATCCCCAAATAAAATAATTGTTTAATTTTCATATTTAATGGTATGTAATCTTTATTAATGTAACTAACAAGACCTAACACTGAGAAATAATCAGTTAAGCAGGTCATAATTCAAATAATATTGAATTATAAAATTAGTTAAATTTATCCAATTATCATCTATGAAAATTTAAAAAAGATGACATTTAGTCTCAAAAAAATCAACAATCAAGCTACCACAAAGCATTCAAGTCAATACGTAAAATCTCTTTATTAAAATAACTAATTTTATAGACTTTTGTATTTTAATTATCTTTAATCCGAATGATATAAATGCATTCAAAAAAATCAACAAAATAAAAAGAAACTTAAAGTAAAAACCATGAAAAAAATTATCTCAATCCTCATGTTAGCATTAACATTTGGATTTATGAATGCTCAGGAAAACATTGAAGTATCAACGTTAAGAATCGGACCTTTTAAAGTTTTTATGCCCAAGGCTGAGGCCGAAACAATAGCGGGAGTAAAGCTGTCAAACAACGCCAACGGAGAAAAGAAAAATATGGTCAAATATAATGGTGAAACAATTCAGATTGATATTTTCGACAATTATATCAATGAAGCCAACCCGAGTGTTCCTTCTGTTACTTACATGACAACAAAGAGTAAAAAATTTAAGACCAAAAGCGGAATCGGGGTTGGAAGCACAAGAGATGATCTTATCAATGCTTACAGAAATTATCCCAACTTCAGTGTACGTCAGGATTGGGATGACAATAGCAAGCCTATCAAAGATTCGGGTTATTTTACTCTGGAAGACAGCCAGGCGGGAACACAATTAAGCTTTAAATTTGTTAATAATATTGTTACAGAAATATCTGTTTACCTCAATGAAGGCTGTTAAAAGCGGAAAAATATTCAAACAAGTCAAAATCCGGGTTTTAACATCCGGATTTTTGCATTTCCATAAGCCGGTAAAAAATTGTAAATTCGCGTGCAAATAAATCAGACATAATGAGTAAAAGTATTGAAGAGCTAAAATCTCTTACTACGCAGATCAGAAGAGACATTTTAAGAATGGTTCACGCTGTAAATTCAGGACACCCGGGCGGAAGTTTAGGTTGTACAGAATACTTCACAGCCCTTTACGGAAAGGTAATGAACTATAAACTTCCTTTCACAATGGAAGGCAAAAATGAGGATCATTTTTATCTATCAAACGGGCACATTTCTCCGGTATTCTACTCTACATTGGCAAGATTTGGTTTCTTCCCTGTTGAAGAGCTGAGCACTTTCAGAAAATTAGATTCAAGATTACAGGGGCACCCTACTACTCATGAAGGACTTCCAGGAATCAGAATTGCATCAGGTTCTCTTGGACAAGGACTTTCTGTAGCTCTTGGTGTTGCTCAAGGTAAAAAATTAGATGGAGATCAATCTCTTGTTTACTCTCTTCACGGAGACGGTGAGCTTCAGGAAGGTCAGGTATGGGAAGCGTTGATGTATGCTGCTGCTAAAAAAGTAGATAATATCATCTCTACGATCGACTACAATGGTCGTCAGATTGATGGGGATACAGATGATGTATTAAGCTTAGGAAATCTTCATGCTAAACTTGAAGCATTCGGATGGATTGTTTTGGAAGAAAAGAACGGTAATGATCTTGAAGCTGTGATTGCAATCCTTGAGAAAGCAAAAACAGAAACTGGAAAAGGTAAACCGGTAGCAATCCTTCTTCACACAGAAATGGGTTACGGCGTTGATTATATGATGGGATCTCATGCTTGGCATGGTAAAGCTCCTAATGATGAGCAGTTGGAAACAGCATTCAAGCAATTGTACCTAGAAGCTCCGGCTGATTACTAATATCTTAATATCTCGATTAATACAATAAAAATGAAATATACATATACAGAAAAAAAGGATACTCGTTCAGGATTCGGAGCAGGATTAGCAGAATTAGCTGACAAAAATCCTAATGTAGTAGCACTTTGCGCAGACCTTATCGGTTCTTTGAAAATGGAGAAATTCATTGAGAAGGCCCCTGAAAGATTCTTCCAGATAGGGATTGCAGAAGCGAACATGATGGGAATTGCTGCTGGTCTTAGCATTACAGGAAAAATTCCTTTCACAGGAACTTTTGCCAACTTCTCTACTTCAAGAGTATATGATCAGATCCGTCAATCTATCGCTTATTCTAACAAAAATGTAAAAATCTGCGCATCTCACGCAGGTCTTACTTTAGGAGAAGATGGGGCAACTCACCAGGTTCTTGAAGATATCGGTATGATGAAGATGCTTCCTGGAATGACGGTAATCAATACATGTGACTACAACCAGACAAAAGCAGCTACTCTTGCGATTGCAGATTTTGAAGGTCCTGTATATTTAAGATTCGGAAGACCGGTAGTTCCTGTATTTATTCCGGAAGACATGCCTTTCGAAATCGGAAAAGGAATCATGCTTCAGGAGGGTACTGATGTAACGATTGTTGCAACAGGACACCTTGTATGGGAGTCTCTTCTAGCGGCTGATGAGCTTGAGAAAGAAGGTATTTCTTGTGAGGTAATCAACATCCACACTATTAAGCCTCTTGATGAAGAGATCATTCTAAAATCTGTTGAGAAAACAGGTAAGATTGTAACGGCTGAGGAGCACAACTACCTTGGTGGTTTAGGAGAGTCTGTTGCAGGTATGCTTGCAAGAAAAAGACCTACAAGACAGGAATTTGTAGCGGTAAATGATACTTTCGGAGAATCTGCAACTCCTGCAGAACTGATGAAGAAATATAAGATTGATGCGGCTGCAGTAAAAGAAGCTGTAAAGAGAATTTTAGCTTAAGAGAAGCTATTTTTATATAGACAAACCCCGGCTGTGCCGGGGTTTTTTATTGAATGATTTGTGAAAATCTGATTGTAAATGGATGTATTAGTTTTTATCCTGATTATTATTGTTCCGGTGGATTCAAAGGAATTCCCACAGCAATCAGAACGGGACATAATATTTCCCTGATGTATTGATCTTCTCTTCTCTCCGAGGCTTTTGAGCCTGAAAAATAATTGCTGATTCTGTAATTTTTCACAAACTGGTTTCTTTTTTTCCCAATAGAATAATAATAAGTTCCGCTTTCATGATTGACAAAATAGGTCATTTCATCAAAGTTCATAAGCTTTTTGGAAACTAAAAGTTTTCTATAGATACTCTTTTCTGATTTATCAAAAATATACTTCACAGGAACCCTGAAAAACAGGTCAAACAAAAAATAAAGCATATAGCTTGCCCATAGTCCCAATGCCATATAAAACTGGTCACGGGACATTTTATCCATCAAATAATAAATAACTGCTGGAAGAACAGTCACGCCCAGCCCCAGCCACCATACCAAAGTACGCAGGAAATTGTAATTGGGCATAAAACTTATTTCTCTTGCGCTATCCTGAAACTTATAACGGTCTAGGATTTCCATTCTCCGGATGATTAATGTTCATGATATCTTCTGTTTCATTGACCATCTTCTGTATTCCTCTTTGAGTAAGGGCCTGGCCTATTGTAAGCTGCTTTTCTTTGCCGTCAACTTCAAAATAGGCAGATAGCATCACATTGGTAGTAATAAAGCCCATATACTTTGTCGCCAGCACATGGAAGTTTCTGAAATTCTCTATCGGATAGGTTCTGGCCGGGACAAAAATGGTATGTTTCCCTGTAATTGTCATACGGTCCATATCAATAATAAATTGCTTTGTGAAAAAATTAACCAGAATAAGTGCTACCACTGCAATAATAACATAGCTAAGAGTTCTTACGCTGTTGAAAAGCAATGCTGCTACAATCAGAAAAAGAATGCAAAGCACAGCTACAAATACGGGCTGATTTTTAAAAATATATTGATTTCCTTCTTGTTTGTAAAATTTGTAATGGTTCATAATTAATATACTTGGTGTTTATATTTTGATTGGGTATTTTACTATTGTAAGCGTTTAATTTTAACGGTCTATTTTTCTACCTACCCATTTTTCCAGCTCTGTAAACATATCATCAACAGACAAAACTTTCAGATCCGGGTGGTTCTTCAGCCATTGGGAGTGAAGCGCTGTCAAGTTTTCGTCCAGACTGTAAAACGAATCATTCTTCAAAGCATCCCTTGTCTTATTAGGTCCGAAATATTCACTTTCAAAGAACTTTATCAGTGCTCCTTCTTCCAGGTTTTCTACTTTTGACGACTGCTCCAGAAAAAGTTCCCAATGTTTTTGGGCTCCCATCTTCTTTAAACCTGCTTCTATGATTTTGTTCAGCTCTTCTGACCATCCGGAATTCCAGACAAACTGAGAAAAATTTCCATTTTTATACTGACTGACATAATAGTCAACATAATAACTGGTTACTGAATCTTCATGCATATTCTCTTCTTCAATTCCTTCTTCCCGTAAGAGATTCACAACAGAAATATTGGAATTGATGATATCATAAGGATCACTGCTTTTATAAGAGGCATCTGAGACAATTATTTTATCGGGCTTCATATGTATATATTTAAAGTGTTTTTTTAATTCGTCATTTTTTTAATTGCCCCAGGTAGCCATCCAATTCAGATATTCACTTTTATATTCGTTATCATTAAGTCTGATGATAAGTTCCTGCAGCTCTTTTTTCTCAAACTCATAATCTGAAACTGTAAAAATCAGGAAAATATCTTTGCCTGTGATCTTTGTAAAAAAGTTTTCATTTTTAAGTTTTTCCAGCACTTCAATACAGGCAGTATACAGCTGGGTCTGAAAACTTTCAAACCATTGGTCATCGTCATCATGTTTATCCAGCTCTGCTCTCAGCTGAGTACAGATTTCATTGAACTCTTCATCGGCTCCCTCCATTTCATAAGTCCATTCTGCCGGTTCATATTTATAGTAAAGAGCATCCTCCTCTTCTGCCATTTCTATGGCTTTCTTTGTATTGGCTGCAGGGCATACCGTCATAGCACCTTCGTCACTATACAAAGCAAAACTGTAAACTCCCTCTGCTCCATGCTTTTCATACACTTCTAAAAAAGCTTTCCTGGCAGCATTTTCTATCTGCTGTTTCAAAATTTCAAAATCCATACTTCTTTTCTTTTTTAAAATGGGCGTTAAAATTACCTTTATCCTGTCAAATCAGCACATTATATTCTTCAAAAGTATACCCAAATTCATGATTATAGCTATTCTATTTTTTAGAATTTTATGATCAGTTTGTCGGGTTATTTCCCATGTAGTCTCTATTTCCGGTATATCTGCAAACACATAAGCAGAAAAGTGCACCGTAACCAAATATATGTAAAAAAAGAAGTTTGATTCAGGTGAAAAAGTTTCATTTTTATGGCTGATCTTAACTTTCCAGATGCGAATGAATATAAAAACCAGCACTTTTCTGTAGAAAATTAAATGATTTTCAGTCCACTTTTCATTTGAAATCATTGTTTTTTTTCACACAAAACATCATTAGAAATATGCAAATTCGTTTAAAAAGAGGTCTCCAACTTTTGATTTTCAGTCCTTGTTCTTGCAAATCTTTGGTTTTGTACAATAGAATATATTACTTTACAACAGGCTGTTATCTTTTGAGATTTTCTTTACACGGTCCAACTTCCCTTATTCTTTTCCAAATTTCAAATATTTCACTAATCCTTCTGACATGTTCACTGCTTTCATATGTATTTATGTACATAAAATAAGCAACCTAATTACACATTTTATCCCATTAAAGTGATATGATAATTTTTAGTTTTGAAAGCATCAACGTTGATGAACTACATTCTGGATGTTTAAAACTGTATGTGTACAGTACATGATAAACAGGAGAATTATTCATCCCAATGTCAGGGTTTATATGACACCAATGATTCTTAATCTTAAAAATTATTATTATGAAAAAACTAAATGGAATGAAGAAAGATTTCTCTTCTTTAGAAAACAAGAAAATGAAAAATCTACAGACTATTAAAGGTGGGGACACTGCTATCAACTATGTTGCTACAAACAATGGAGACTGCTATGATAAAGAAACATGGAGAGATCACAAACTTGAATCTACTTTTGAGATCTGTTAAAAGTTATCATTAAACTTATTATTAATTTGTAAAGGGAGGAAAATAATTCCTCCCCTTTACAAATAAGAGCATCGTCAATCCAATAAATACTGATTACCCAATGAAACAAAATTCAATTTTGATATCCCTACTCATTATTACTTGCATCGTTTTTTCCTGCAAAAGCAATAATTATATTGTTTATTATAACAAAGTGAATGAAATTGACAGTATTTATAGAATGGCTAATAAACCTGAGAAAGCCATAAAAAAATTCAAAAAATTATTTCAGAAGTATGAACCTAAAAACCAAGAACTTACCGAAGAATACAAAACCTATATTAACCTTGCAGATCAATACCATAAAAACTTTGGTGGAAAAAAAAGTCTATACAAGCTTATTACATTGGTCGCTCCTTATCGTAATGCCTATAAAAAGCTTTATCCTCTTTACAAAAAATATGGAATAGACAGTCTGGAAGCAGATCAAAAAGTAGCCGACTGGAAAAATAACCTGAATAAAAAACTCGTAGATTCCTTTACTATTGCTATGATCCGTGACCAGGAGGGAAGGCCAGAAAATATAGCCCTTGTAAATACAAACATTGAAAAAAATGCAGATCTTTTTTTCTGGACATTCAAACACTATGGATTTCCTGATGGACAAAAAATAGGTAAGTTCGGAAACAATGACATTTTCATTGCTATGCCTACGTTGTTAAGTCATATGATTGGCTCAAAAAAATATCCTGAGTTCAGAAAAAAATTATTCGAATATGTAAAATCGGGCAATTGTTCTCCTCAAGAATATGCCTTAATGTCTGATACATATGACTATTATAGAAATACTGCTGTACGATACAGCTTACGGAACAATAATCAGGATTCAGTGCGGATTAACCGCAACCGAAAAAGTATTGGGCTTCCTAGTATAAAACATTCATCTAAAATCAGAAAAGATAAAATTAAGAAAAAATGATTCTTATTCTTTCTACCAATCAGGAAACAACAACAAAAGAAGTTATTAAGTGGCTCAAAGCATTGGGTAAAGCCTCTATTCGTATACATGAAGATGAAATTTTTGAAATAAAAGAACTTCAAAAAAGAATTTTTTTGAAAAGTCAAAGACATAGTTTTTTTATTGATGATATTACCAGTGTTTGGTATCGAAGAGGAGGACTACAATTTATAAGAAAAGAATATGATAACCCATCGATTAATGCTTATATGGATGAAACTCAATATTGGCTTGAAGATTATGTAATAAAAATGCTTGAAACAAAAAAACATATTAATAAGCAAAGCAACAGTCATTTGAATAAACTTTTAGTACTTGAACAGGCAAAAAAAGTAGGCTTAAAAGTCCCTGAATACTATTTGGCAGAAAACACAGATCAGCTAATTGTGAATAAAACTATTACAAAATCAATTGCTGAAAATATAATATTAAAATCAATTGATAATTTTTCTGAAGGCATTTTGTATACTTCTCTTGTTACAAAAAAGGAAAAGGAAAATTTCTTTATTACATTTTTTCAGGAAATGATTGAAAAAGAATTTGAAGTACGAGCCTTTTATCTTAATGGTAAAATATGGGCTACTGCAATTTTTTCCCAAAATGATAAGAAAACCCAAATCGATCATAGAAAATATAATCATGAGGTGCCCAATCGGAATGTTAGATATAATCTTCCCAATGAGGTTGAAGAAAAAATACATACCCTTATGCAACAACTAGATATAAACTGTGGCTCACTTGATTTTATAAAAAACAAAAATGATTTTTACTTCTTAGAAATAAACCCTGTCGGTCAGTTTTTAGGATTATCCGCAATTTGTAATTATTTAGTTGAAAAAGAAATAGCAGAATACTTATGAAAAAGAAATTCAAAGAAAAAAATAAGCTACCTCTTACTCTAAGGTATATAGAAAATTTTAGAGATGCTACAGATGAAATACAAGACAACCATAAGATTAATTATGTTACCACTATAGAATATCAAACTGATTTTTTAATGAGAATAAAACCTACAAAGTCACTTGTAAGATTAATATGAAAAAATTCAATTTAAAAACACAAAATAAAGTCATTAATTTAACTTGCATAATTTATTTGATGCTTTGCGTATGTCTTTGTGCCTGTAAAAGTAGGAATTATGTTATCTATTACAACAAAGTGAATGAGATTGACAGTCTTTACCGGATTGCTAACCAGCCCGAAGAAGCAGTAAAACAGTATAAGAAATTATTCAAAAAATACACGCCAAAAAATCAGGAACGTATTAAAGAATATGAGACGTATATTAAACTGGCAGATCAACATCAACAGAATTTCGGAGGAAAGAAAAGTCTATACAAGCTTATTCCTCTGATTGCTCCTTACGAAGGGTCGTATGGAAGTTATTTCGGATTGTTTAAACAGTATGGCATAGATAGCACCGAAGTAAAACAGAGAATTGCAGACTGGAAAAAAGGTTTGAATAAGCGACTGGTAGATTCTTTTAGCATTGCTTTTGTCCGCGATCAGGCGGAAGGCAGGAGAAACCCTCAGCTCATGGAAAAAAACGACAGAATCAATGCACAACTCTTGAAATGGACTTTTGAAAACTATGGTTATCCTTCAGTACAAAAAATCGGACTTATCGGAAATGATGGAGTCTTTATGCCCATGCATCCCTTGTTCAGTCATATGATAGATGCGAAAGAATATTCTTATTTCAAAGCAAAAATGCTGGAATATGTGAAATCTGGAGACTGCATTCCAAAAGATTATGCCAATATGGTAGACAGACATGATCTCCAAATAGATAAAGCAGAGATGCCTTATGGTTCTTATCCAAGTTATAATGCTGTTATTGATACTATGAAAGTAAATCATAATAGGAAAACTATAGGATTACCTGCTTTAAGGCGTTCATCTAAAATCAAAAACAAGTTGTGAAATGATTCTTATTATTTCCAACAACAATGAAAGAACCACTAATAAAATCATAGAATGGCTTCTTGAAATGGAAAAGGAATTCATCCGTATCCATGAAGATGAAATTTTTGAAATTGCAGTGGAGAACAAAAAAATACTGTTAAGGAATAACAAAAATTCTTTTTTCCTGGATGAAATCTCAAGTGTGTGGTACAGGAGAGGCAGATTAAAAATCAAACGCTTAAGGTATGAAAACCTTTCTGTAAATTCTCATATGAATGAAGTACAGCATTGGCTGGAAGATTATGTAAGAACCAAACTGGAGTCCAAGAAACACATCAATAAAGAAAGTAACAGTGATATCAATAAGTTATTGGTATTGGAACAAGCCGAAAAAGTAGGTTTAGAGGTGCCGGAATATTTTCTGGCAGACAACACAGATCAGGTATCTTTGGATAAAACCATTGTAAAAACCATTGGTGGAAATCCTATTTTGGATGACATTGATAAAGATTTAAATGGTATCATGTATACCTCAACGGTACACAAAAGAGAGAAAGCAAAGTTCTTCATTACATTCTTTCAGGATAAGGTTGATAAAGAATTTGAAATCAGAACATTTTATCTCAACGGAAAATGCCACTCGATGGCTATTTTTTCTCAAAATGATAAGCAAACGCAAACAGATTTCAGAAAATATAATTTAGAAAAGCCCAATAGAAATGTTCCTTACAAATTAACATTTGACATGGAAGAAAAAATACACCTTCTGATGCAGGCATTAGATCTTAATTGTGGATCACTGGATTTTATCAAAGGAAAGGATGGAAAATTCTATTTTCTAGAAGTCAATACTATCGGACAATTTCTGGGATTATCTCATACCTGCAACTATTCGTTGGATAAAGAAATAGCTAATTATTTATGAAAATCAAAATTAAAGAAAAAAATAAGTTGCCCCTTACTTTCCAATATATTGAAACTTTCAATGATCAAAAGCTTAAAAAACTCAATGATGTTATTTACGTTTTAGACTGCGAGAAGTATCAGACCAATTTCTATATCAGAGAAAAACCAATGAAATCGCTGAACCGTTTATTATGAAAGCTCTTATTTTGTCTTTGTGCCTTATTATACTGAACCATTATCGATGATTAATAAAACTGATATAACATCTTACAATGAAAGTGGAAATATAATAAATACCAATTTTAAAGAGATAAAAGAAAATATCCAAAAAAGAATCCGGGAGAAAAACAATCCTTTAGAGCTAAATCATAAAGCAGAATACAATTAATTTAAAATCAGGTTTCCATTTCAAAAAGCATAGAGAAGATCAGATAAAACCCTGCGAAACATTTAGAAAGATTATTATGAAATACTTTAACTTATTCTCAACTATTCTGGTCACCAAAGGAGCCAGCAGAATTCTTATTTCGGATCTCCAAAGGAATGATTCAGAATTGTATCCATTGGAGCTGTATGATATCATAGAAAATATGAAGAACCATTCTATAGAGGATACATTGAAAGATTATGATAAAGCATCCGTAGCAGTTGCTCAGGAATATCTCAATCTTCTGCTGGAAAAAGAATATGGGTTTATTACTGAAAATGACTGGGACAGAAACTTTCCTCCACTTTCTTATGAATACCACGAGCCCAGCACCATTACCGATCTTTTTATAGAAATGGAAGACCTTGAACTTCTAAAAAAAATAAAACCTTCTATAGAAAACCTTGGCTGTAAACATTTGGTGATTTACAGTGCAAAGCCATTAACCATAAAGGAATTTATAGAAATTGATGAAATTTTTAAAACCTCGGTACTATCAGGAATAGAGATCTTTTCTCCGTTTCATGAGACTATCAATCTATCTTTTATACAGGCTCTTCAAAAAAATACAGTCAGAATTTACAGTCTTATTTTCTACAAATGTTCAAAACCTCCTTTTAAAGCTAAAGATGAATACAGATTCTCGCTGTATTTCCTGAATAAAGACCTGAAAATATCTGCCTGTGGAAAAGTGGATCTGAAATATTTCAATACCAATATTTCTAAAGTATTAGAAGCGATGAACCACAATTCCTGCCTGTATAAAAAGATAGGTATTGACCGAAACGGTAAGATCAAAAACTGTCCTCTGATGGCTGAAAGCTATGGAAACATCTATAATCAAAGCCTTGAAGAAGCCATAAACCATACTGGTTTTAAAAAATATTGGAGTGTGACCAAAGACAGGATAGAAATCTGTAAGGACTGTGAATTCCGGTATATCTGCACAGACTGCAGGGCATACACCGAAAATGCAGAAAAAACCAAAGAAGGACTCAATATCTCAAAACCTCTAAAATGCGGCTATAATCCCTATACAGGAGAATGGGAAGACTGGGCAGAGAATTCTTTGAAGCAAAAAATTTTTCATTCGTTAGAACACGGATAGTATTTTTAATTCCTTTTATCAAAAACGGCTTTTAAATAGAATTTAAAAGCCGTTTGTTATCTTATTATAAGGTGATTATGTTCTTATCTAAAAAACTTCCATTTCGGGATAATGGCAAGCATTCCGAATCCTGTAAACAGAAAAAGGTTGGTAACATCTGTATACAAGAATGTAGACAGGTAATAATTGTGCATGAAGAAGTGCATCACCAGTAAAGCCGGAAACATGAAGATTCCTATTTTTCTGTAAAAGAACATCAATACCAGCCCAAGCATCATCAATACATCGATTGAAAAAATAACATAGAAATACCATCTTGGGATTTCCAGATATTCATGCTGCAGATATTCATCCACATCTATCCCAAGCCCCATGATGGTAAACAACATCAAGGCTGCAAATGCCAGTACAAATCCCCATCCTTTCTTCGGATCTTCGTCAAAATAACTGTATTCTTCCATACCTACAAAAATAAAGAACTTATGAGAGATTTCATAAGTTC